>NZ_JBVISA010000019.1:0-5960 GCF_055575755.1 Kitasatospora sp. NPDC034035
CTGTCCGCTGCCTAATCAGACGGGCTTGGACCCTCTACCGCTGGGATACCCGGCCTCGAAGCCCCCGCATCCGATGACCTACTGGCGGACGCCCTTACCCACACCCAAGTGCCGGACCAGGAACCGCTCCGAGGCCGCCACCTCGAAGTCCGGCACCTCCAGGTGGCCGCCGGGGTTGGCGTGCAGCGTCTTCTCCCGCGAACCGAACGCGCCGAACAATGCCAGCGCCCCCTCGCGCGGCACCAGCTCGTCGTCCCACTGCAGGACGAACTCCAACGGCACGCCCACCCGCGCCGCCGCCTCCGCCTGCGCCGCGTGCCCCGCCAGCCCGAACACCGCCGCGACGATGCGCGGTTCGGCCGCCGCGAGCGGAATGCCGACCGCACTCCCCAACGACAGCCCCCAGAACCCGACCGGGCCGAGGCCCTCCCCCACCGTGCCGAGCGCATCCAGCACGGCCACCCACTCCGGCACCGCCCGCTCCGCGAGCGCCGCCGTGTACCGCGCCACCCACGCGCTGATCGGCCGCCGGGCCGCCAGCAACTCCCCGATCTCCGTCACGAACCGCTCGTCCTGCGCGGTGCGCGGCCGCTCCCCGTGCCCCGGCGCGTCCAGTGACACCGCCGCGAAGCCGTACCGCGCGACACACCTCCGGGCCCGCTCCGCCACCGCCAGCTTGTCGCCGCCACCCCCGTGCCCGAGCAGCACCAGCGGCCGCCCGTCGAGCGGCCGCCCGTCCGGCCACCAGAGCACACCGGGCACACCGGGCACACCGTCGAGGGTGAAGCCGCGCTGCGTGACGCCGTCCGAGCTGATCTCCGAGGTGAAGTGCACCCAGCCATGATGGCGCCCGACACACGTTCGAGTCGCGGGTTTCCCCGCCCTGGCCGATTGTCGCCCCCGCCCTCGGGCGGCGAGGGCGGGCCGGGCCCTGGCTGCCGGACCGGTCCCGCTGTCAGACCGGTCCGGCAGAGTGCCGATCATGTTCAACGGACTGCACGACATCGACTGGGAGCGGCTGTCGCACGCCTACGGGAGCGCCGAGGAGGTGCCGGACCTGCTGGCGGCCCTGGCCTCGCCGGACGAGCAGGAGCGGGCCGCCGCACTCGACCACTACTACAGCGCCGTCCTCCACCAGGGCAGCATCTACTCTGCCACCACGGCCAGCCTGCCGTTCCTGTTCGAGCTGGTAAGCGACCCCGCCGTGCCCGGGCGGGCCGCGATCGTCGAGCTGCTGGTGAGCATCGGCCGCGAGGCGGCGGACCACGAGGCGTACGGGTTCGCCGGTGGGGACGTTTCCGACTCGCTGGCCCTCCTGCGCCGGCGCGCGGACGTGTTCGTGCGGTTCGCCTCGGACCACGACGCCGACCGCTTGCTGCGGCAGGCCGCCGTCCCCGCGCTCGGGCTGCTCGTCGACGACGTCCCGCGTGCGGTGGCGGTGCTGCGCGAGCGGCTGAGCGCCGAACCCGGGGTGGTCGAACGGCTGCTGCTGGTCGAGGCGATGGCCACGCTGGCCCTGCGCCGCCCCGAGGCGGTGGGCGAGGCGACGGCGTGGCTCACCGCCCTGGCCGACGACGAGGCCCTGGACACCACCACCCGGCTCGCCGCCCTCGTCCACCGCACCCGCTGCGCGACGGAGCCGGGCGGGGGCGAGGTCACGGCCGCGATCGGGCTGCTGCGGCGGGAGGCGGCGCCGGCCGACGGCTGGTGGGTTTCGCCCCGGCCCGTCCAGGAGAAGCCGCCGATCGAGCCGGGCAGCGCTCCGGGGTACGTCATCGCCGCGTTCGAGGAGTTGGAGCGCCACTCGGTGGTCCACTCGCCGACCACCCGGCTGCTGCGCACCTTCCACCAGGTGCTGGACGCCCGGGTGGTCGACCGCACCGCACTGCTCGCGGAGCAGCTGCGCAGCCCGGATCCCGGCGCCCGCCTCGACGCCCTGCGGATGACCGCCGAGCTCGTCACGTCCTGGCGGGGCGACCACGGTTCGCTCATCGGCATGGTCGCCGAGCGGCTGGCCGACCCGCATCCCGAGGTGGTTGCCGAGGCCGCGGCCGTCCTCGGCACCTGCCACGCCGTCGCCGACCCCGCCCGCGAGGCCCTCGCCGCCCTCGTCGCGGCCCAGCGCGCGGAGTTCGGGCCCGAGGTGTGGTCCTCGCCCCAGCCGCACCGGCGCCGGGCCCACCAGGAGGCGGTACTGGCGCTGGCCCACCTCGGCGACGAACGGGCCCGGCCGGGACTGCTGACGGCGCTGGACAGCGGAGCCGACGCCTGGCGGGCGGTCGGTGTCGCGCGCCATCTCCCCTCCGCTGCAGGGACCTTGGCGCCACGCCTGGCCAAGATGCTGCGGGGCTTCGACCTGGATACGCAGTGGAGCGACACGGAGGTCGGATCGGTCCTCGCCGCCCTCGGGGCGCTCGGGGACGCAGCGGCGCTGCCGGCCGTCACGGAGGTGCTCGACGCGGCGGTGCGGGAGAAACAGTGGCGTACCGCCTCCACCGCGCTGCAGAACCTGCGGCGCTTCGGCCCGGCGGCCGCAGGTGCGGGTACGGGTACGGGTGCCGACTCGGGCTCGGGCTCGGGCTCGGGCTCGGGCACGTTGGCGCGGATCCGGGCGCTGACGACGGCCGCCGAGGCGGATCCGAGCGTGGTGGCCGCCGCCCTCGCCGCGCTGTGGGCGGTCGGAGGTGATCCGGCGGAGGTCCTGCCGCTGCTGCTCCCCGCGCTCGACGCCACCGGCCCCTTCCAGGTGAACGAGGCCGCCGACGTCCTCGGCGGGATCGGTCCCGCCGCGGCGGCCGCCCTGCCCCGGCTGCGCGCGTTGCTGGCCGACGACTACGACTGGGTGCGCGTCCACTGCGCCGCCGCGCTGTGGGAGATCGGCGGCGAGCCCGAGGCCCCGGCCGTCCTCGGCGCGCTGCTCCCGGCCTGGGAGAGGAACTCCGCGACCGGCGGCCACGTCGCCGCCTGCCTGGAGCGGATGGGTGCCGCCGCCGCGCCGGCCGTCCCGCTGCTGCGGGCGCAGCTCGAACTGCCGCGCCGGGGCGGCCGGTTCGGGACGATCGAGGAGGACGAGAAGCTGCAACGCCAGTGCCGCGCACTCCTCGCCCGCCTCGACGCGGCCGGCGTGACGTCAGCCGGTGTGACGCCGACCGGTCTGCCGGTGTGACACCGGCCGGTGTGCCGGCGGCCGGCGTGCAGGCGGCCGGCGTGCAGGCATGACGTCGGCCGGGCGGCGCCACTCTCCAGGGCGCTGAAACGGGCGGGAAGCAGGGAGCGGAAAGTCGGCCGATCCGACGTCCCGCTCCTCCGCCGTGGCCCGGCAACCGGGCCGCTACCGCGCGTCCGCGGCCTCCCGCAGGAAGTCCAGCACCAGGGCGGTCGTCTCCTCCGGCCGCTCCAGGCTCGGCAGGTGGCCGGACCAGGACAGTTCGAGGTAGCGGGCGTTCGGGAGCAAGCCGGGGAGGGCGGCGGCGATCTCGCGGAAGTCCGGCACGTCGTGGGCGCCGCCGACGGCCAGGGTGGGGGCCTTGATCAGGGAGAGGTCGACGTCCTCCCGGTCCGGGCCGGTCGTCGCCTCCGCCTGCACGTCGAAGGCGTGCCGCTGCATCCGCCGGACGTTCGCGCGGACCGTCTCGTCCGCCTCCGGCCCCAGCCAGGTCTCGACGTTCAGCTCGACGGCCCCGTCGATGTCCCCGGCCTCGATCAGCTCGTCCTCGCGGCCCCCGAAGGCACGCAGCGTCTCGCTGGGCTGGTGCCCGGGCATGCCCGGGGCCAGCAGCACCAGCGCCGTCACCGCGTCCGGGCGCAGCGCGGCCGCCGTCAGGGCGATCCGGCCGCCGTGCGAGGAGCCGACCAGCGCCGCGGACTCGATGCCCAGGTGGTCCAGCAGGGCCAGGACATCCCCGGCGTCGCTGTAGGGGCCGTCCGCGAGCGGCGAGTCACCGAAGCCCCGGAAGTCGCACCGCACCGCCCGGTACCCGGCGTCGACCAGCCGCTGCCACTGCGCGTCCCACATCCGCCGGTCGCATACCGAGGAGTGCAGCAGCACCACGGCGGGCCCGCTGCCTGATACGTCATGAGAAAGGATCATCGGCTGGATGGTAGCGACCCGGCCCACGGATTCCCAAGCGGATTTACGCGCGGCCTTCAGGCCTCCTGCCAGGCTTTTTGCCCCGCCTTGTGCCCGGCCACCCGCCAGGCCTTCCGCCAGGCCTTCGGTCAGGCCGCTGCCCGCGCCGGCCCCCAGCCCCCTCCGCACCTCGCGTCGATCCCCGGCGGCCCTTCCGGCCGTGGCTCTGAAGGAGGGCCCGCACGGGAGTAAGCGCTTCCGTCCGCACCTGGGCTCTGGGTGGGTGAGGAGGTGCTCATGGGAGAAGCGAAGAGCGGGCCGAACGACGAGTTCCAGGCGTTCATCGTCGCGGTCTGGCCGCGCCTGGTACGGACGGCGTACCTGCTGGCCGGCGAGCAGTACGCGGCGGAGGACCTGGTGCAGTCCGCGGCGGAGAAGGCCTGCGCGGCCTGGTCGAAGGTACGGCGGGCGGACGATCCGTACGCCTACGTGCGGCGGATCCTGGTCAACCAGCACGCCCGCCGGTGGCGGCGCCGGCTGCCGGAGCTGCTGGTGGACGCGGTGCCGGACGCGGCGGGACCGGAGGACGGGTTCGCCCGGTCCGACCAGCGCGGGGCGCTGCTCACCGCGCTGGCGACGCTGCCGCCGCGCCAGCGGGAGGCGGTGGTGCTGCGGCACTGGGAGGACCTGAGCGACAGCCAGACGGCGACGGCCATGGGGTGCTCGGTCGGCGCGGTGCGCAGCCACGCGGCGAAGGGCATCGCGCGGCTGCGGCAGGTCACGGAGCTGGTGGGACTCAAGGACACGACACACATCGGAGGAGCGGTATGAGCGCGGACGTGGACGCCGGCAAGGACCTGTGGATCGGGCTCGGCCTGGCCGAGGCGGCGGCGGAGGCGAAGGTCGGCCCGGCACCGGTCGCGGACATCGTGGCGGGCGGCCACCGGCGGCGGAACCGCCGCCGTACGGTGGTCGGCGCGGTGGCGCTGGCCTCGGTGGTGGCCCTGACGGGCGGGGTGCTGGCGCAGTTGCACCCCGGCCCGGCGGCCACCCAGCATGTCGCCCCCGCCGGGATCGGAGCCCCCGCCGGCGCCGGAGCTGTCGGGACCGGAGCCGCCGGAACCGGAGCGGTCGGCGAGTCCGCCACCGTCCCGACGGCCGGAGCCGCCACCCCCGGCGCGCGCGACCCGTTCACCCCGGTCCGGGTCCGGCTCGGGCAGGGTGTCGCCAACGGCAAGACCTGGGAGATCTGGCAGGCGCTCTGGCCGGCGGCGCCGAAGGAGCGGGCGTACGAACAGGCGCTGGCGGTGTGGCAGGAGCGCACGCCCTTCGACTCCACCGTCCCCAAGCCCACTCCGGAGTACGTCGCCCAGTACTGGGACCCCGACTCCGATGTCATCAACACCTACTTCACCGTGGACGGGGTGCGCCTGGGCCACGACGCGGAGGGCAGCACCCCGTCCCCGGGCAAGCTCGACCCGCGCGAGCGGACCGTCCACGGCGGCGGCCTGTTCGGCCGCAGCAGCAAGGACGGCATCGTGCCGCCGGCGGACGTGGTGACGCTCTCCATCGGCCCCGACGTCGGCCGGGTGCTGGTGACCTGGGCGGACGGCACGACCACCGAGCCCCAGCCCGTCACCGTCGGCGACTCCCCGACCCGCCGCATGGTGGTCGCCCGCCCGGGGACGATGCGGGCGACGTCCTGGCAGTTCTTCGACAAGAACGGCAACAAGCTCCCGGACGAGGGCGCCAAGTACCTCACCGAGCCGGCCTCCTGACCTGCTCGGGAGTGGGGGGGGGGGGCCGCCGACCTCCCCCCCCGCCCAAGGAGAAGGTTTCGCCCCCCCCACCCAAAAACAACCCCCCCCCCACCCCCGGTGCCGTCCGTTTG
>NZ_JBVISA010000019.1:5970-195638 GCF_055575755.1 Kitasatospora sp. NPDC034035
GGAGTTTTTCAGAAAGAAAGGAAAACAACTTCCGGAAGAGGGCCCCAAATCCCTCCACCAACCCGCCCTCCCCACCTTCTGGGGGGGGGGAGGCCGCCCCCCCCCCCTCCCCACTCCGCCCGGGGAACGGTTTCAGCCCACCGCGTCCAGCAGCAGCCTCGCCGCCACCGCGGTGCCGTCCGTGCGGATCTCGCCCGCGACGGCGGCGGCCCGCCGGGTGGTCTCCGGGGTCAGGGCCTGCCGGAGGGCGGCGGCCAGGGAGTCGGCCGTCGGGGTGGGGCCGTCGTGGGCGACGCCGATGCCCAACTCTGCCACCCGCGACGCCCAGTACGGCTGGTCGACGATCTGCGGGACCAGGACCTGGGGCACACCGGCGCGGGCGGCCGTGGTGGTGGTGCCCGCGCCGCCGTGGTGGACGACGGCCGCGACCCGACGGAACAGCGCCTGCTGGTTGACCTCCCCGACGGCGAAGCAGTCGTCCGCGCCGTCGACCTCGGCCAGCTGGGCCCAGCCGCGTCCCAGCAGCACCCGGCGGCCCTGCGCGCGGACGGCGTCGACCGCCGCCCGGGCCGCGCCCGGCGCGTCGCGCAGCGGCATGCTGCCGAAGCCGACGTACACCGGTGCCTCGCCGGCCGCCAGGAAGGCCTCCAGGTCGGCGGGCATCGGGCGCTCGTCCGGCAGGATCCACGCGCCGGTCTGCTCCACCTCGAGGTCGGCCGGCAGCCGCCACGGGTCGAGCGTCGGGTCGGTGGCCAGCCACGGGCGGTCGGTGAGGACGTGGTCGCGGACGTTCTCGACCACCGGCAGCCCGACGGCCGCCCGGTGGTCGTTGACCGGCCCGCCGAACAGCGCGTTCATGGCCCCGATGTTGAGTTCCCACAGCTCCCGGTGGTCGGTCACCTCCGCCGGGTACGGCTGTATCGGGTACTCGAACGGCCGGTGGTGCGGGGAGGGCAGCACGGTCGGCTGCAGCGCGAGGTACGCGAAGCGCGCGCCCAGCTTCTCGGCTGCCGCCTGCGCCCCGGCCACGGCCGGGAACAGCCCGGTCGCCACCACCGCGCCACCCGGCTCGGCCGCCCCGAGCACCGCCTCGTAGAACTGCTCGACCAGCGCGGCCGCCCGCTTCGGCAGGTCCGACGGCGCCGGCGGCGGCCCGCTCACCAGCGAACGCACCGACTGGCCGACCGGCACCAGGTCCACCCCGACCTCGGCCAGCCGCGCCGCGAACTCCTCGTCCGGCGGCGCGCACACCCGCACCTGCACGCCGAGCTCCCGCAGCCGCAGCGCCAACCCGGCCAGCGGCTCGACATCCCCGCGCGACCCGTACGCCGACAACACCACTCGCATTCGTGACTCTCCCGTTTTCGCCGGTCCTTGGGCTTGAGTTGGTGATTCTGCGGCATGACGGGGGCCTTGCGGCAAGGCCCCCGTGGCTCTATATCTTGAGAGTGGCGAGGAGTGAGTTCACCTCCTCTGCTTCCCTCACCTCGTCCTCCACTCCCCTCGGCCGTTCGACCCTTCCGCCTTTCGCTCTGTCAGACTCTGTCCATGCGAACGATCATCGAGGGCATGGCCGATCAACTGACCACCGTGCCGGGCGTGGTGGGCGTGATGCTCGGGGGCAGCCGGGCGCGGGGCGAGCACAGTGCGGGCTCGGACTGGGATCTCGGGGTGTACTACCGGGGCGACCTCGACCTGGAAGCGCTGCGGGCACTGGCCGGCCCCGGCGTGGAGGTCGCCGGGCCGGGCGGCTGGGGGCCGTGGGTGAACGGCGGCGCGTGGCTGCGGGTCGACGGCGTCGCCGTGGACTGGATCCTGCGGGACCTGGACCGCGTCGAGCAGGTGTGGGCGGACTGCCGCGAGGGCCGCTACGAGGTAGGGGTGCAACCGGGCCATCCGCTCGGATTCTGGTCGCCCTGCTACCCCGGCGAGGTGGCGTGCGGGCAGGTACTTGCCGACCCTGCCGGCGAGTTGACGGCTCTGAAGCGGCAGACCGCACGCTACCCCGAGCCGCTCCGCGAGGCCCTGACGGCGGCCGCCTGGGAGGCCGGGTTCCTGCTCGACGTCGCCGAGAAGGGAGCCGCCCGCGCGGACGCGCTGTACGTCTCGCTCTGCCTGTCCCGGGCGTTCGGCGTCCTGGCGCAGGCCCTGCACGCCCACGACCGCCGCTGGTGCCTCAACGAGAAGGGTGCCCTGGCCGTCGCCGAGCAACTCACCGCCGCACCCGAGGACTTCGGCCGGCGAGTCCGCACCCTCCTCGCGGCACCCGGCGGATCGGCGCACGACCTGACCGCGACGGTCTCCCGGGCACAGGAGCTGACCCGGGAGACCGTCGTGGAGCTCGGACGCTGACCGACCATCAGGCGGAGCGGCCCTCGGGCCGAGCGGCCTCAGGCAGATCGGACGGACTGCCGTCCGGACGGTGTTCCGCTCGGTTCGGCGTCACGGCGGACGGGGCTCCATGAGTCCCTCTCATGACCCCGGCCTATGAGTTCCTCGCATACCCCGACCCATGAGTCCCTCGCATGACCCCGACCCATGAGCCCCGCTCATGACCCCGACCCATGAGCCCCCCTCATGACCTTCCCGGTAGCGCCGCCGGCGGCGGCCCGGCCCGCCGCGCTCAGCACCGCCCGTACGCCGGCTGTGAGGACGGAGGTGTCCCGTCCGGCGCCCCAGACGACCCGGCCTCCGATCCGTGCCTCGACGTAGGCGACCGCTTCGGGCCCGGAGCCCACCGCGTGTTCGCTGAAGGAGAGGATCTCTGCCCCGACCGCGTCCGCGACGGCGTCCAGCGGTCCGACGCCGGTGCCGCGCCGTCCGTCGACCTCGGCCCAGTCGTCACCCACCTGCCAGGCCCATGAGGAACTCTCATCGAGGTACTCCGCCCGGAACAGCCGGTACAGTTCCTCGCCCGTCACTTCCCTGCCGCTGTCGTCGGTCGCCTGCTGTACGGTCCGCGCGAACTCGATCTGCAGTCGTCGGGGCAGCTCGAGCCCTTCGCCGGCGCGCAGCAGATAGGCGATGCCGCCCTTGCCGGACTGGCTGTTGACGCGGATCACCGCCTCGTAGTCGCGGCCCAGGTCGGCCGGGTCGATCGGCAGGTAGGGCACCGACCAGGGTGCCTCCCGTTCGGGGACGCCCAGTTCGGCGGCGGTTTTGGCGTGTTGCACGAACCCCTTCTTGATGGCGTCCTGGTGGGTGCCGGAGAAGGCGGTGTGCACCAGGTCGCCGGCGTACGGGTGTCGTTCGTGGACGGGCAGCCGGTTGCAGTGTTCGACGGTGCGCCGGATCTCGTCGATGTCGGACAGGTCGAGCATCGGGTCGACGCCCTGGGTGTGCAGGTTGAGTGCCAGGGTGACCAGGTCGACGTTCCCGGTGCGCTCGCCGTTGCCGAACAGGCAGCCTTCGATCCGCTGTGCGCCGGCCAGCACCGCGAGTTCGGCGCAGGCGACGCCCGTGCCCCGGTCGTTGTGCGGGTGGACGGAGAGGATCACCGCGTCGCGCCGTTCCAGGTGCCGGTCCATGTACTCGATCTGGTCGGCGTAGACGTTGGGTGTGGCGATCTCGACGGTCGCCGGCAGGTTGTGGATGACCGGACGGTCGGGACTCGCGTCCCACAGCCGGGTCAGCCCGTTGCACACCTCCAGCACGTAGTCGGGTTCGGTCAGGTTGAACACCTCGGGCGAGAACTGGAACCGCAGGCCGTCCCGGCCCTCCCCGAGCCGGGCCGTGTGGGTGGCGGCTTCGGTGATGAGCGCCCGCAGCTCCGCCCGTTCCTTGCCGAGGACGACGTCCCGCCACAGCGGCGCGGTCGCGGTGTAGAGGTGGACGACGACGTGCGGCAGGCCGGCGACGGCCTCGAAGGTGCGCTCGATCAGGTCCGCCCGGGCGGCGGTGAAGACGACGACCGTGACGTCTTCGGGGACGGCGCCGGGGGTGGTGGCGAGTTGGCGGACGAAGTCGAAGTCGGCGCGGCTGGCGGAGGGGTAGCCGACTTCGATCTCCTTGAAGCCCATGGCCAGGAAGAGGTCGAACATCCGTTGCTTGCGCGTCGGGTCCATCGGTTCGGCGAGGGCCTGGTTGCCGTCCCGCAGGTCGACGGGCACCCACAGCGGCGCCCGCTCGATGCGCCGGCCGGGCCAGCGCCGCATCAGGGCGGGGACGTGGACCCGGTCGTGGGCGGGGCGGTAGCGGTGGGAGGGCATGGCGCCGCCGCGTTGCGGGTTCCAGGCGGGGGTGTCGGCCGGGACGGGCCCGGCGGGGGCGTGCAGGGTCGGGAAGATCATGCGAGTTCCTCATGACGCATACCGGTGACCGGCAGGTCGGCGCCCCGCAGCGGGGTGCCGGTCCGGTCACGCCCCGCTGCGGCCACCAAGAAGAAGGCCCCCCACGGGGAGGATCCACGGCTGCATGTTGGGTAGAGTACCCACGACACAAGTCCTCAGACAACCTGACAGGTGAGCCCGATGATCCCGCTCCGCCCCTCCCCCCTCGCCGAGCAGGCCGCCGCGCGGATCGAGGAGCAGATCCGGTCCGGCCAGTGGCCGGTGGGCGGGAAGCTGCCGGGCGAGGTCGCACTGGCCAAGGAGTTGGGTGTCGGCCGCTCGACGATCCGGGAGGCGCTGCGCACGCTCGCCGCGGCCGCAATGGTGCAGAGCCGCCAGGGCTCCGGGGTGTTCGTCACCGCCGACCGCCCCGCCGAGGACTGGCCTGCCCGGCTGCGCCGCGCCGAACTGGCGCACGTCTACGAGGTGCGGACGATGGTCGAGGTGCAGGCCGCCCGCCTCGCGGCCACCCGGCGCACGGAGGCGGACCTCGCCGCCCTCGACGCCGCACTGGCGGCCCGCCGCGCGGCGGGCGGGGCCGACGACACCGCCTTCGTGGACGCCGACATCGCCCTGCACACCGCCCTCGTGACTGCTGCCCACAATCCCGTCCTGGACGACCTCTTCGCCCAGTTCGCCCCGGTTCTGCGGGAGCAACTGGTCACCCTGGTCGGCCTGTTCGACCTCCGGACCGAGGACCCGAACCAGGGCTACGACTCGCACGCCGCTCTCGTCCGCGCCGTTCACGAGGGCGACCCGGAGGCCGCCGGTCGGGTCCTGGCGGCCGAGCTGGAGGCCACCCGCTCCCGCCTCCTGGCGGACTGAGCCTTCCGACGGACCGCACCGGCGAACGTGCCCGGTGAACCCGCCGAGGCCCGGTCCCGTTGAGTCCGGTGGAGCACCTGCCACGGGCGCTCCCGATACGGCGTCACACAGTTTTCACACGGCGGCCACCCGCCGGCCGCGCGACGCGTTGACACTGTGTCAAGCGAGTCCGGAACAGCCTGCTCCGCATGCATACAGTCAACGACTGAATGACATTGTGTCCCATGTGTGTGCAAGCACCGCCCAGGTGGCGAACGGGCTTTCACTCCAATCACACGGTATGACTAGTATCGCTTCGTCAAAAACCCGTGCCCGGACGGCCCGGCCCCTTACCGGCCGGCCGCCAGCCCCAAGGAGTCTGCTCTGCGCGCGCGTGCGAATCGGCGGCCCCCGACGCCGAAGGGCCCCCGCAGGCGTCCACGCCTGTCCCTGCGGACGGCGCTGCTCGTCCTGGCCGTCGTCCCCAGCATCGCCCTCGTCGTCCTCTGGGCGGTCACCAGCGGCGAGACCGTCTTCGACTTCCAGCGGCAGGCCGCCCAGGGCCTCCTGGCCCAGAAGGCCGGCCAGCCGTCGAACATCGTCTACTACAACCTCCAGGAGGAGCGCCGGCTCAGCGCCGAGGCACTCGCCCGGCCCGGCGCCAACACCGACCAGCTACGCCGCCAGCGGCAGTCGACCGACGACGCGGTGCGCCAGTTCCAGAGCCTGTCCGGCGAGACCGCCGACAGCGCGCCCGGGGAGGTGCGCAGCGCCGTCGCCGAGGCCCGCCAGGCCATGGGCAAGCTGGCCGAGCAGCGCGCCGCCGTGGACCGCGGATCGGTCGACCAGCAGACCGTCTACGCCTACTACACCGACCTGATCGCGGTGGACCTGCGGCTGTTCACCGCGCTCAGCCACGTGGACACCGGCGAGGTCACCTGGATCTCCAAGACCCTGGTCAACGCCTTCTGGGCGAAGGAGATGCTGGCCCGCGAGGACGC
Organism: Kitasatospora sp. NPDC034035; assembly: GCF_055575755.1. NCBI lineage: Bacteria > Bacillati > Actinomycetota > Actinomycetes > Kitasatosporales > Streptomycetaceae > Kitasatospora > Kitasatospora sp. NPDC034035. The sequence continues at coordinate 12,104 of NZ_JBVISA010000019.1, forward strand.
CGTCCTGGCTCGCGGCTGGCCCACCGGCCGGCTGAGCACCGCCGACTACCAGGCCGTCCAACAGGCCATCGGCGCGCAGGACCACCTGCTCACCGTCCAGGTCCTCCCGTACATCCCGGACGGCGAGGCCCCCGCCTGGCACGACCTGATGAACAGCCCGGCCTGGCAGGCCAAGGCCGCCGTCGAACAGCAGCTGACCAAGCCCACCGCCGCCGACGCGGCCGGCACCGTCAAGCTGCCCGCCGCCCAGGACCAGTGGCGCCAGGCCCTCGACCAGCTCAACCCCCCGCTGGTCAAGGCGATCGAGACCCGCACCAGCGGCATCGTCGAGGTCGGCAAGGGCACCATCCTGAGCCTGCTGACCCGGGTCGTGCTGACCACCGTCATCGGCCTGATCACGGTCGTCGCGGTGGTCATCGCCTCCTGGCGGATCAGCCGCTCGCTGCGCCGCCGCATCAAGGAACTGCACACCCAGGCCGAGGAGATGCGGCGCACCCTGCCCGAGGTGGTCGAGCGCCTCGGGCGCGGCGAGCAGGTGGACGTCGAGGCCGAGACCCGCACCATCACCGCCGGCCCGCACGGCAACGGCACCGACGAGCTGGCCCGCCTCGGCCTGGCCCTCAACCTGGCCCGCGCCTCCGCCCTGGAGGCCGCCGTCGGCCAAGCCGAGCAGCACCGCGGCTTCGAACGGCTGCTGCAGCGCATCGCCCGCCGCACCCAGCTGCTGATCGGCCGCCAGCTGCGCAAGCTGGACGAGCTGGAGCGCAAGCACGAGGACCCGGAGGTCCTGGAGGGCCTGTTCGACCTCGACCACCTCACCGCCCGTCTGCGCCGCTACGAGGAGAACCTCGTGATCATGGCCGGCGGCCAGCCGCAGCGGCGCTGGCGCAAGCCCGTCCCGCTGCTCGACGTGCTGCGCGCCGCGCAGGGCGAGGTGCAGGACTACCGCCGGATCATGCTCGACGTCGAGGGCCACCCGTGGCTGTCCGAGCGGGCCGTCGGACCGGTCGCGCACGTGCTCGCCGAGCTGATGGAGAACGCCACCACCTTCTCCAAGCCGCCCACGCCGGTCGAGGTCCGGGCCGCCCTGGTCGGCCGCGGGCTCGCGATCGAGATCGAGGACCGCGGCCTGGGCATGGACCCGGCGCAGTACGACGCGGCCAACGAGCTGATGAGCCGTCCGCCGCGCACCGACGTGCTGGCCCGGGCCGACGACATCCGCCTCGGCTTCCACGTGGTCGCCCGCCTCGCCACGCTGCACGGGCTGAAGATCGAGTTCCGCCCGTCGGCCTTCGGCGGTACCCGGGTGGTCGTGCTCGTCCCGGACGAGCTGGTCATCGACGGCGACACCGGGCTGCCGGACGGCTCCCCCGGCGCGCCCGCCGAGCCCATCCCGCTGGTCCGGCGCTCGCGCCGGGCGGTGCGCTCGGCCTCCGACGAGGTGCCCGCCCAGGAACCGGCCGGACCGCCGGTCGCACCGGTGGAGTCCTTCGGACAGGGCCACTTCGTGCCGCAGGCCGCGCCCGTGCCACTGGCGGTGGCGGCGGCTCCCTACCCGGCGGGCCCCTACCCGGCGGGCCCCTACCCAGCGGGCCCCTACCAGGCTGCGCCCGAGCAGGAGGTGCCCCACCCGGCAGCCCCCGCGCACGAGGGTCCCGTACCGGCGGATCCGGTCCAGGAGGCACCCGTACAGGAGGCAGCCGTACAGGAGGCCTTCCCACCGGTGCCGGCGGCCCCCGCCCTGGAGGCGCCGTACCCGTCGGTTCCCGTCCAGGAGCCGTTCCCGCAGGGGCCCTCCTCGCAGCCGCCCTTCCAGGAGCAGCCCCTCCCGCAATCCGCCCTCCCGCTGTCCCCGCTCCCGCCCGAGCATCCGATCGAGCACAGCTCCCCCGGCGACCCCGCGCCCGCGGGGGACACCCCGGCCTACCCGGACATCGCCTACGCCCGGGTCACCGAGGCCGAGGCCCCGTACGCCGACGAGCAGTACCGCCCGGCCGACCACTACCGGCTGGCCGAGCGGCGCAGCACCCGCGAGTACCCCACCTCGGTGCCGTACAGCCCGGCCGAGGGCGGGCAGCCGCCGCTGCCGCAGCGCGTGCGGCAGGCCAGCCTGGCCGCCGAGCTGCGGGTGCCGCCGCCGGCCCCGCAGTGGGTCGAGCGCCCCGCCGATCGCCCCGTCGAGGCCGGATCCGGGGCCGGGTCCCAGGCCGGGACCGGGGTCACCGCCGACGCCGCCGCACCGCCCGCGGGCCCGTTCCAGCGCTCCGACCGCCCGGTGCGGCGCGCGGGTGCGGCAATCGGTGCCTTCCAGCGCCAGTCCCGTGCCGCCCGGGCGCAGGACAGCGGCGAGCACCGGCTGCCCGCGGGCCCCACCCCGGCGGCTCCCCCCGCCCCCGGCGCCCCCGCCGGTCCCCCGGCTCCCGCGCCCGGCCCCTCCCCCTGGGCCCTGCCTGCCGCGGACTCCCGAACCACACGAACGGATGACCAGTGATGAACCGCACGATCGCCACCCACCAGGACCTGGACTGGCTGCTGGACGGACTCGTCGACTCGGTGCCCGGGACCAGGAACGCCGTCCTGCTCTCCGACGACGGTCTCGTGGTGAGCCACTCCCGCACCATCGAGCGGGCCGACGCCGAGCGCCTGGCCGCCGTCGCCACCGGCCAGCAGAGCCTGGCCCGCGGCGTCGGGCAGCTCTTCGACGGCGGGCCGGTGCACCAGGTGATCGTCGAGCTCGCCGAGTGCTGGCTGTTCATCATCGCCGCCGCCCAGGGCACCCACCTGGCCGTGGTCGCCTCCCAGGAGGTGGACGCCGAGGTGATGTCCGTCGCGATGCACACCCTGGTGCAGCAGGTCGGCCAGAAGCTCACCACCCCGGCCCGCAGCGAGAACGCCCCTGGTGCCCCCGCCTCGTTCGACGTGTTCGCCGCCCGGAACCGGGGCTGACCCGGGTGGGCCCGTACGGGAACGACGCCGCGCGGGAGGACCCCCTGCGGCGCGGCGCGGTGCCGCACTGGAGCGAGCTGGAGGAGGACGCGGAGGACGAGACGGGCAGCATGGTCCGCCCGTACACCATCACCCGCGGCCGCACCGCGCCCGAGCGGGACGACCTCACCCTCATCACCGTGCTCACCACGGTCGAGGAGGAGGCCGCCGTGGCCCTGGCGCGGGGCAGCCGCGCCGGTGCCCGCGGCCTCCAGCCCGAGCACCGTCTGATCCTCGACCGCTGCCGGCGCCCGGCAGCCGTCGCCGAGGTGTCGGCCGGCCTGGACCTCCCGGTCTCGGTCACCAAGATCCTGCTGGGCGACCTGGTCGCCCAGGGCCTGCTGAAGGCCCGGGCGCCGCTCTCGGTGGCCCGGGCCGCCGGGGGCGTGGACCTCGGCCTGCTCACGGCCGTACGCGAAGGACTCCGGAGACTCTGAACATGGCAACCCCCCGCTCCGCCATCGGCGACCCCACCGCCACCCACTCCGCCATCGACAGCCCCGCGGCCGCCCCGGCCGCCCCGGCCGCCGTCAAGATCCTCATCGCCGGCGGCTTCGGCGTCGGCAAGACCACCCTGGTCGGCTCGGTCAGCGAGGTCACCCCGCTGCGCACCGAGGAGTACCTGACCCGGGCCAGCGTCGGCGTGGACGACCTGTCCGGCGTCGACCAGAAGGACACCACCACCGTCGCCCTGGACTTCGGCCGGATCACCGTCAGCCCCGAGCTGGTCGTCTACCTGTTCGGCACGCCCGGGCAGGAACGCTTCTGGTTCATGTGGAACGACCTGGTCAACGGCGCCCTCGGCGGGATCGTCATCGCCGACACCCGCAGGTTGGAGACCAGCTTCGCCTCGATCGACTTCTTCGAGAGCCGGGGCATCCCGTTCGTGGTCGCGATCAACTGCTTCCACAACACCAACACCCGTACCCCCGACGAGATCCGGGCCGCGCTCGACCTCGACCCGCAGGTGCCGATGCTGCTCGGTGACGTACGCGAGCGCGCCTTCGGGCGGGACCTGCTGCTCGCCCTGGTCGACCACCTGATGGAACTCGCCGCCGCCTCCCCCGTCGGCTGAACCGTCCTTCCTCCTCCCCCGGCTATACGTCATCCCAGCTTCACCCGTCATCCCAGCCTCACACGTCGTCCCAGCCTCACCCGTCCCCCGGCTGAACCGCACTTCCCTGGGAGCACCAGCATGACCACACCCCTGCGCGTCCTCGTCCACGGCGGCGGCATCGGCGGCCTCACCCTCGCCACCGCCCTGGCCAAGCGCGGCCACCACGTCGATGTCGCCGAGCTGCGCGAGCAGTTGGAGGCGCTCGGCGTCGGCATCATCCAGCCGTCCAACGCCCTGCACGTGATGCGCGAGATCGGCGTCCTGGACGCCTGCCTGGCCGCCGGCTTCGAGTGGGAGGTGCTGACCATCTGCGACCCGGCCGGCGCCACCCTCGCCAAGATCCCGCAGCCCCGGATGGGCGACGCCCCGTCCAACAACGGCATACCGCGTCCCGCCCTCGCCCGGGTCCTCGCCGACGCGGCCGCCAAGGCCGGCGCGACCGTCCGCTTCGGCACCACCATCGCCTCGATCTCGGACCACACCAGCGGCGATGGTGGCGGCGCAGGCGCAGGCGGCGGCGCAGGCGCAGGCGGCGGCGCAGGCGCAGGCGGCGGCGTCGACGTCACCCTCACCGACGGCCACGCCGCCCGCTACGACCTGGTCGTCGGCTTCGACGGCATCGGCTCGCCGCTGCGCAAGCACCTGTACGGCGAGACGTACGCCCCCGAGTACACCGGCTTCGCCAACTGGCGCGTGACGCTGCCGCGTTCCCCCGAGGTGCGAGGCGTGGTGATGTCCGCCGGCAACCTCGAGGCGAAGGCGCTGCTCACCCCGATCAGCGAGGAACTCATGTACCTGGGCTCGGTGTTCGCCGAGGCCGAGAACTTCCGTCCGGACCCGGAGCGCGCCCACGAGCAGCTGCGCGAGCGCCTGGCCGGCTTCGACGGCCCGATCGCCGAGGCGCTGGCGCAGGTCACCGACCCGGCCGCCGTGGTCTACTCGCGGATCTCCCAGGTCACCGTCGAGGACCCGTGGCACGTCGGCCGGATCGTCCTCGCGGGCGACGCCGCCCACGCCTCCACCCCGCACCTGGCCCAGGGCGCCGCGATGGCCGTCGAGGACGCGCTCGTGCTCGCCCAGAGCCTGGACGCCGCCGACACCGTCCCGGCCGCCCTCACCGCCTGGGAGGAGCGCCGCCGCCCGCGCGCCATGTGGGTCCAGGGCCTGTCCCGCGCGATCCTCAAGCAGGAGACCGGCACCCCGACCACCCCGGAGGAGGACGAGCTCCTCAAGGTGGGCATCCCGGGCGCGGCGCACGTCCTCGTCCAGCCGTACTGACGGCTACGCCTGGTCGGCTGCCGGCAGCCGGCAGCCGGCAGCCGACCAGGCTCAGCGGAGTGCTTCAGCGCGCCGCTGGGTCTGCCAGCTGCCGATCCGGTGAATGGTGTAGATGATCAGCACCCCGGCGAGCACGTCGAGTGCGGCGGCCACGGTGCCCAGGTACACGGCACGGCGCAGATCGTCCTCCGAGAGCGCGTCCTGCATGACCTGGTACGTGTAGGCCCGCCCCACGTAGCCCCCGATCACCCACGCTCCCCACCAGGCGGCGAGCAGCGGACCGGGATTCGACCGCCGGGGCGCGCTGGCCTGCCAGATGTCCGTCACGACCTGGTACGGGATCCACAGGTTCGCCACCGGGGTGATCCAGGAACCGACCGTCCAGCCCCGGGCCCGGCGCTGGCTGCTCGGGCCGCCCAGCGACTCCGCGTTGATCCGCGCCCGCCACAGCCAGGCCAGGAACACCACGCCGGCCGCGACGACCAGTACCAGGCCCTTCCAGAAGGTGAAGAAGCTCGAGAAGTCATCGGCCGCCTGGAGCTCCGACTCGGTCGCGTTCCCCGCGAGGGCGTCCTCGACCGCGAGGTAGACGCGCCAGTCTGCCACCGTGAGCAGGACGTCGTACAGCAGCGACAGGAGGATCAGGACCGTCACGGCGACACCCCAGCCGGTCACGGCCCGGCGCTGCCCCGTTCCGCCCCCGCCCGTGCTCTCGAACGTGCTGCCTTGCTGCGGATGGTCCACGTTTCCCCCAGAGTTCGTGTTCACCAGAGTCCGATCAACTGCAGTGCCCGATAGCCGAGCCAGCCCGCCAGGACCACCGCGACCACCAGCCCGAAGCCCGTGTGAGCAGCGATGTGCGTCACGAACCAGGCTCTCAAGACCATCGTCCGCCGACGCGGCCCCGAGGACGCCAGCGCTGTCCCCACCGCACGAGCCACCTCGGCTGCGGGCGTTTCCCTCGCGCCGAGACTCGCTCGCTGGTTCCAGCCCCGCCACCCCTTGAGCCGGAGCCCCACCGGGAACACGCGGGGCGTCCAGGAGCCGTCGAAGACGATGACGGCGGAGATCCAGTGCTCGCCGGTGCCCGACCCTTCCGGCGGTACGGGCTCGGGCAGGTACGCGCTCAGCCGGGCGACCAGGTCGGACGGGGCGCCGCCCGGAACCAGCAGGACCAGTTTCTTCGCGGGCTGGGTGGTTCGCGCCTGCTCGACTTCCCACCACAGCCCGTCCCCCTGCCCGAGGCGCAGGACGATGAGCTGGGACAGGTCCATCAGCCGCAGCACGGTGGGCTTCCAGTCGTCCAGCGGCAGGTAGAAGCGGGCCGCGCCGAGATGCGGCAGGCGCTCCTCCGGCCGGCCCACCGCGATCACGGGGCCGACGGCGCCCAGAGCGCCCGCGAGCTGCTCCTCCCGCGTGTGGAGGTTGATCTCCGCTACGTCGTCGACCTGGGCGGCGCTGTCGTCGTCACCGAAACTGCGCAGGTAGAGGACGGGTTGGCGGCCGCTCAGCAGCAGGGCCCGGGCCGCCGGTCGAGCCGCGTACGGGCGGGTGCGGCGCAAGATCAGGAAGCCTGCCGCCAGGGCCGCCAGACCGCCGAACAGCAGCAGGAACTGCGCCTCCAGCGGCATCTTGTGGCCTTGCTTCTCCGACTCGGTGACCGCGTAGAATCCGCCCCCGAACAGCATCAGTCCCAGGCCGTTGGCCAGCCGGAGCGCCCTGTGCCACGGCTGCCGGCGCGGCACGTACCGGCTGACGATCCGCACGAGCTCCGCCGCCCCCGACCGGCGGCGGTGGCGCAGCCACAGGACCGGCCCGAGCAACACCAGGGCGGGCGCCCCGAACCAGAGTGCCAGGGTCGCGTTCCGGCCCACCTGCTGGCCCATGCCCACGCTGACCAGCAGGTGCAACGCGACGTAGGCCGACAGGACAGTGAGCCCCGTGACCAGTCGGGCGAAATTCCGCAGGCGCGACGACACTTCGGCTCACCCCCAAGCTCTCCCCCGACAGTGTGAGCGGAATGCCCCGAGTCCATACCACTTTTGACTGATCGTCATGCACGCGGAGACCGTCTTGTATCCGTACGGGACGGCGGGGCACGGCAGCACCCCGGCGGACGGCCTGCACGCCGGTCGAGACCGGGTACTTCCGGTTCGCCCGGCCTGCGGCTCCGGGCGATCGGCTGCTCGCGCTCGATCAGCGGCGCTTCGAACTCACCGGGCACGACGGGTTCGTACGGATCAACCTGCTCAACGAAGCGGCGCTGGACGGGCTGACGGCCCTCGCCCGTTCATCTCCCCGCCGAGGGTTCCGCTGACGGCCCCGCCGGTGGCCCCGCCGACGGCCCTGCTGATCTGCCCGCGTCGTGCCCAGACCGCCGCCGAGATGCGGGCCAGGAGGCGGGCGGCCGGATCGGTGCGGTCGGTGCCGGAGGCGAGCGGGCCGGTGTAGCAGACGGCGAGGAGGTACGACGGGCAGTCCCTGGGGTGAATGAGGCCCACGCTGTGGCGGACGCCGGGGAACCAGCCGTTCTTGAACGCGATCCGGGTGCCCGGGGGGAGGCCGGCGGCGAGGTCCACCCGGAAGTCGTTGTCTTCGAGGAGCGCGAGGAGTTCGGGCTCCCCGGCGAGCGAGTGCAGCAGCCGGACCAGGTCGCGGGCGCTGACCCGGTTGTGCACGCCCGCTTCGCGCGCCGCGTAGTCCTCGATCCCGCGCGGGCTGGCGCTGCGGGTCGCCCCCGCGCGGCGCCAGACGTCGGCGACGGCCTGCGGGGTGGTGCGGGCCAGGCAGAGGTTGGTGGCGAGGTTGGAGGAGTGCGTGATCATCCGCTCGGCGAGGAGGCGGAGGGGCACGTGGGTACCCAACAGCTCCCAGGGAAGCGGATCGCTGTCCCAGTCCGGATCGTTGCCGAAGTCCCCGCCCACGACGGACGCGAAGCGGTTCACCACCGGAACCTCGGCATCGAGGTTCACCCGGCTACGGGTCAGCGCGGCCAGCACCGCGACCTTCATCGTGCTCGCGGCGTCGTGCAGTTCATCCGGATTACGGACGAATACCGGCTCCGCCACGCCCGCCCAAGGGGCCACCACCACAGAGAGCATGGAGGAAGAGTAGGGGACGGGGAGGCCGCTCCGACCCCCACCGCCACCGCGTGAAGGAAAAGGAGTGGGAAGTCGGCCGACCCGACTTCCCGCTCTCCGCCACGGGCTTTCGGCAAGGCAACGCGTCAGGCGAGGGCGCCGAGGATAGGCGCCCAGGTGGCACCGGTGAGTGCGGCCACCGCCTGCTGCTCGGTGAGCGGGGGCGCGGCCCGGGTCGGCTTCGGCGTCTCGCTGCCGGTGCCGCCGCCGGTGCTGTTCCACTGCACCATCTGGAGCTGCGCGCCGGTCGACTTCAGGGTCACCGTCACCGTCCAGCGGTGGGCGGTGTCGGCACCCGCCGGGTGCTTGGCCGCGTTCTGCTCGGCCATCACCACGGCACCGCCGGGAATCGCGGCACTGCTCGGCAGCTCGCTCAGCGTGCAGATGTCACCCTTGGCGCGCGCGGGCGTCCGATCGCAGCTCAGCCCGTCGCCGTCCCTGAGCGGCAGCTTGAGCCGCACGGCAGAGACGCCGACGAAGGCGGCGCCCTGACCGTCGTCCAGGACCAGTCCACCGTTGGCGACGTACCCGCCGGACGGGTCCGAGGGGTTGTTGCTCTGCCCGGTCTCCTGGCTGAACCGGCCCCCGGGGAACGTCGCCTCCAGGGCCTGGATCATCTGGGTGTCGGTGATCGCGGAACGGGGCGTCGCCAGCGCAGCCACGGTCTCCATGTCGGATCCCGCGGAGCGGCCCCAGGTGAGCGCGCCGGGCATCACCAGGCCGGCGGCCGCGAGCACGGCGCAGGCACCGACCCCGGCGATGACGCCGGCGGTGCGCCGCCGCCGGCGGCTGCGCCCGCGCTCGACGGCTCCGCGCATGAGCGTGGTGAGATCGGGGTCGAGGGAGTCGGTCGTGCGGTCCAGGGCATGTGCGAGGTCTGCTTCGAACGGCATGCTGGCGTCACCTTTTCTGTCGCTGCTGGGGGCTGTGTGGCGGCTTTGACCTGCGTGCACCGGTACTCGGTGCGGCACTCGGTGCGGCACTCGGTGCGGCACTCAGTGCGGCACTCAGTGCGGCACTCAGTGCGGCACTCAGTGCGGAACCAGGTCGGACAGGCTGTCGCCGAGCAACGCACGCACCCTGCCGAGCGCGCGGGTGCCCTGGGAGCGGACCGCGCTGCTGCTCAGCTTGAGCATCCGGGCGGTCTCCTCGATGCTGCGGTCCTCCCAGTAGCGCAGCAGCAGCACCGCCCGGTCGCGGGGCGGCAGTTGGCCGAGCGCGTCCAGCAGGGTGAGCCGCAGCGCGGTGTCCGGACCGGACGCCGCACTGTCGGGCATGGTCCCGACGGGGCGCTCCCCGGTGCTCCGCCGACGCCGCAGGCTGAGGAAGGTGCGGACCAGGACCGTCTGCGCATAGGCCTCCGGGCTGTCCGCACCGGCCACCCGCTTCCAGTGCACGTACACCCGGCTGAGGGTTTCCTGGACCAGGTCCTCGGCGAGGTGCGCGTCGCCGGCCGCGAGGACGTACGCCGAGCGGTACAGCGCCTTCGCCCTCGCCGCCACGAACTCCAGGTACTCGGCCTCCTGTGCTGATTTCACGCGGTCCCCGCCCGTTCTCTTGTTCCGTGATCCCCGTGCATACCCCTGATGACTACGTGGGGCGCCAGGATGTCGCGCGGGCGGGAACCCTTTCTTCAGGGAGCCGGAATACGGTCGGCCCCCGAGCGAAGACCTCCGTCGACAACCGCCAGGTCTCGGCTCAGGGGCCGACGTACGCGAACACGCCTCCGCGAGGGTGTCACATCACCGTGTCACAGCAAGGCGTCACAGCAAGGCGTCACAGCAAGGCGTCGCACCAAGGCGTCGCACCAAGGCGTCGCAGCAAGGTCAGGCGTCGGCGCTGCCGCCCCGGCCGCGCTCGCGCAGCGAGATGCGGTTGCCGTCCGGATCCACGGCCTCGATGGCGATGCCGAACCTGTAGTCCTCCGGCTCCGGGCGGTCGAAGGTCACACCACGGTCGCGGAAGACCTTGAAGTCCGCCCGCAGATCATCCGATTCGAGGATGACCGGACCGGGCGCGGCGCCCAGCAGCACCTCGGACGGCTGCCCCGCGGCCGCGTCGTCGGCCCACAGGATGATCTCGACCGGGCTGCCGGGGACGCCCACGGTGAGGAAACGCCCACCCGGGTTCGGGAAATCGATGCGCTTCTCCAGGCCGAGCTGCTCCGTGTAGAACCTCAGCGCGCGGTCCTGATCGGTGACGTAGAGCGTGACGTACATGACGTTGGTGAGCATCACGGTGTCCTTCCATCTGTCGGTCTGCGGTACTTCACCGACGGACCCCGGCAGACGAATGTGACGGACGGACGAGAGAAGGCTCCGCGATCCGCCGGTCCGGTCGGCCGTCAGGCGCCGGTCAGCACGGCCGGCACGCCGTCCGTCTCCCTGAGGGAGGCCGACAGGGCGCGCGCCTCGTGCTCGGTCATCCGGGGAGTGTCGTACGGCACGGCGTTGACCCAGCGCTGGGTCAACCGGGCGATCCGCTCGCCGTAGCGCCGCGCGGTGATCCGGTCGCCGCGCGATCCGGCGTGCTCCGGCCCCAGATCGGCATGACTCTGACTCATCAGACCCAGCCACGAACCCAGCCGGTTCACATCGTCGCGGGTGCCGCCGCTCCAGTTGTTGCCCGGCATGTCGCCCACGCCGATCCACTGCATGCCCAACTGCGCGGCGAAGACCGCCAGCTGCTCCAGGACCGTCAGCTTGTCGCCGCTCTGCGACGCGGACATGGTGAACCCCCCGGCCAGCTTGTCCTTCCACGCCTGCGTGACGAACGGCGTGAACGCCGCCTCCATGAACGCCTTGAACACCGCCGACACGCTGCCCATCAGCGTCGGGCAGCCGAGGACGATCGCATCGGAGCGCTCGAGCAGCGCCAGCACCTCGGCATCGTGCCAGCGGCCCGCGACGACGTCCTCGGGCCGGACCTCGACGAGATACACCCGGGCGCCCGGCACCTGCCGCGCCCCGTCGGCGAGGTGCTCGGCCAGCACCCGGGTGTGCCCGTGCACCGAGTGGAAGACCACCGTCACCGTGACCTCCGGCGGCTCCTGCCCACGGTCAACGCCCGCGCCCTGCGTGCGGTCAGCACCCTCGCCCTGCCCACGGTCAACGCCCTCGCCCTGCGCACGGTCAACACCACTGAATGCCATGTCTCTTCACTACTTCCGGTCGATCGTGGGGAAGCTCCCCGCTTGCCCACCCATCACAGCCCGCGCACGGCACGGCATCAACGCCGAACTCCGGCACACAGCGATCGGCCCCACCGATCGATCGCGTTAGCCTGGTCCCGTGGACAGGATCGAACTGGAAGCATTCGTCGCCGTCGCCGAAGAACTCCACTTCGGCCGCGCCGCCGCCCGCCTGCACCGGGGGCAACCCACCGTCAGCGACGCCGTCAGACGGCTGGAGAACACCCTCGGCGGACGGCTGTTCCACCGCACCAGCCGCCGGGTGGCGCTGACCGACCTCGGCGAAGCACTGCTGCCCGACGCCCACGCCACCCTCGCCCAGCTGCGCCGCTTCCACCAACGCGGACGTTCCCTCGCCGCCGGCGGCCGGACCCGCGCCACCCTCGTCGTCGCCCACGCCGAATACACCGGCCACCAGTTGCTGCTGCACTGTCTGCCGCAACTGCGCGACCGCTTCCCCGACGTGGCGATCGTGCCGGAGGCCATGCCGACCACCGCCCAACTCACCGCCCTGCGGGCCGAGACCATCGGGCTGGGCATCGGCTGGGCGACCGGCGACATCACCGGCGTCCGGGCGAGGGTCCTGTCCACCGAGAGGTTCGTGGCACTCGTCCCCGCGGCCCACCCCTTCGCCGGACACGCCGAGCTCCACGCGTCCGAACTGTCCACCACCGACCTGCTCACCTGGCCCCACCAGATCAACAGCGGCCTCTGCGACCGGCTCCTGTCCGCCTTCCACATCGGCGGGGCCGACCTGCGCATCATCAGGACCGCCGACAGCGTGCACGCCATCGCCGCCCACGTCGCCGCCGGCACGGGCATCGGCATCACCGTCGAATCCGCACTCGACCACCAGCCGCCCGGCCTGCGCGTCATTCCCCTCGCCGGTCCCTCGACCACCGTCGACCAGGTCGTCCTCACCCCCACCGAGCCGTCGGACACCGCCACCGCCCTGCTCGACCTGCTGCTGCGCGCCGCGGCACAGTCACTCCCACGCCCGGCATGAGCAAAGCTCATGGAAGAGCATCCCCCTTCGAACCCATCCGACTGCCGGTCGCCCCCGCAGGCGACCGGCGGGTCAGCGGGCCGGGTCCTCGAACTGCCGGATCTTGTCACCGGCGGAGAAGACCTGCCGCCCGCCGGCGTCGAGGGCCGTGAGGTCGGTGGCGGTACCCGGCTTCACCGCGTAGGCGAAGAACCCCCGCCCGCCGGGTGCGGCCGTGATGGCGACCGGCCGGGGTGCGCCCGCGCTGCTGTGGGCGAGGAGGCCCGCCACGCTGGGGTCGGCGGCGCCGTACACGAGCAGGACGCGGTCGTCCAGGCCGTCGACGGCGACGTTGACCGGGACGGTCTTCGAGACCGGCGGGTCGCAGCCGTGCCCGGTGGCTCGGTGGTCGACCGAGGCCTGGGTGCAGAGTTGCCCGTTCTCGGCCAGGAGGTCCACCTGCCAGGGGATACCGTCCACCTCTCCCTGGGCGATCACCGCGACCCGCGGTGCGTCCGTGCCGGGGAGGGTGGTGGCGGCCGCCGGGGCGGGGGCCGCGGGCGAGCCCGAGCCCGCGGGGCCGCAGGCGGCGAGCGCCGCGGCCAGGGAGAGCAGGACGACGGGGCGGGTCCGGCGCATGACCGTTCCTTCCGGTACCGGAGCGGAGGGCGGGGCCCGCGCCCGACGGCGCGGGCCCCTCGTGCTGGACGTCCTCGGTCAGTTCGTCGCGAACGCCTTCGAGCAGGGCGCCGAGCCGTTCCCGTACCACCGCAGGTAGTACGCCGTGCTGGTGTTGACCCCGATGCCGCGCGGGTCGACGTGGTCCCTGCCGTCCACGTCCCAGCTGTAGCTGGAGAACACCTTCTGGGAGCCGCTGGTCTTGACGAGCGAGACGTAGAAGTTGTGGGCGGAACCGCCCTCGCAGGCCCAGCCGCCGATGTGCACCAGGCCACCGCTGGGAACGAAGTCCGAGCTGGCGTGGTACGACCCCGCGCCCCAGGCCTGCCAGAAGTCGGTGGCCTGCGCCGAGCCGGTGGCGAGTCCGGCCGCCAGAACCGTGGTGGCCGCGATGGTGGCTGTGCTCAGGACCTTTCGGAACATGTGCGTTCTCCTGTCATCAGAGTGATTCACACGCCGGATTGGCAACCTCGCATGAGCTTCGAGCGCGACGGCCTCGACACCATCCGGCTTCGACACCATCCGGCCTCGACACGATCCGGCCCCGCCCTCGGAGGAAATCCTGCGCGGGCGACCACGACACCGAATTGTAGAAATGCGCATGACAGAAGAGGCTCGAGCGGCGGCCCCATTTCCTCCACCCACCGGCATCCCCTGGGGCCCGGCGCCCGGCGGGCGACAACGACAGCGGGCCCCTCGACCGGTGAACAGGTCGAGGGGCTCGTGGTGATGACGGTTGGTCAGCTCGCGCTGGGCTTCGGCGCCGGCAGGGTCGCCGAGCCGGCGATCAGCGGCCATTCGCGGTGGAACGGGGGCAGCGGCAGCTTGCCCTCGATGATCGGGGTGCCGAAGATCTTCAGGTGGGCGGTGAGCGCGCCGTTCAGGTCGACGCCGCCGAGCAGCGACCAACTGCCCTGCGCCTGCGGCGGGTTGCCTGAGGAGACGGTCAGGGAGCCTTCGGCCTGGGCCTTCAGGTAGGGGGCGACGGTGGTCTCCACGCCGACGGTGTCGTACAGGCCGACACTGATCTCGGCGCCGAGCGCGGCCCGCACGCCGGCCTTGCCGTTGAGCCGCACGTGGACCGGGGTGACCTTGGTCTCGGCGTTGGTGACCGGGGTCCAGCCCTTGCCGCCGGTGTAGTCGGCGCGGACGGCCCAGGTGCCGGTCGCGTCCTGTTCCGCTTCCAGGTGCACCTGGCCGTCGGCGCTGACCTCCAGGTAGCAGGTCAGGCCGAGGTTGACGACCACAGGCAGGCCGGCGACGGTCAGTACGGGGCTGGCCTGCAGCTTGGCGAAGGGCACACGGATGGGCGCCGCACCGGTGTTGCGGGTGACGTCGCCGGTGACCTTCCACTGGGCGTGGGCGCCCAGGTCGAAGCCGATCGACGCGGTGCGCGGGCTGCCTGCGGCGGCGCCGTGGTAGGCGAAGTGGACGGCCGGGTGGAGCTGGAGCGAGCCGGAGGCGTCCAGGCTGGCACCTTCGGGCAGCGGCACAGGGGCCTTGAGGTTCACTTCCAGGGTGCCGGAGGCGTCGGCCTGCACGCCGTTGAGGTCGGCGCCGACGGTCGCCTTGAGGTCCTTGACCAGCGGGGTCACCGTGATGCCGTGCGGGTCGACGGGCACACTGCCGTCGGCCTCGGTGCCGCCGAGGAGTTCGGCGAGGGTGGCGGGGCGGGTGGCCAGGTTGAGGGTGTTGCCCGCGCCGGGGTGGACGGCGGTGACGGCGACCAGCGCGCCCTGCGGCGCGGCGGCGGTGGGCGGGCTGGCGATCAGCTGGCCGGGCTGGACGGCGGCCGCAACGGGAGCGGCTGACGGGGCGGCAGCGGTCGACGGGGCAGCGGGAGACGGCGCGGCGGGAGACGGGACAGCGGCAGCGCTCGGGGAGGCCGCGCCCGTCGGGGCCGGACCGGCGGCCGCCGTCAGGACGGCCGTGCCGCCCGCCGGGTCGTACGCGGTCAGCTGCAGGCTCTTCGTCGCCGCCGTGACCGCGGCGCCGTCCTTGCCGGGGCTGCCGATCGCGGCTTGCCGGTCTCCGGCGGGTGCGGCGGTGACGGCCGCCTGGCCGGCGGTCGGTCGGCTGGTGGCGGGCGGGGTCGCCTTGGCGCGCGGGACGCCGCCTGCAGGCGCGGCCGCGGCCGGGCTGCCCCCGGCGGCGGTCGGACTCGCGTCGGCGACGGTGGCGGCCGCCGGGGCGGCGCCGGTCTGGGAGGTTCCGGGGCTGGTCGGCCCGCACGCGGCGGCCCCGGCGAGGATGACGGTGAGGACGGCGGGGCCCGCGGCCCTGCCTATGGAGCTCTTGAACACGCGGCGTCATGTTACTGACGAGGAATAAGTTTGTCGAAGGCAGGCCAAACGGACGACCAACGCCGGGTGAACCAGTGGTCACCCTAGGCGTGCCGCTCGTCCTGCCGCCGGCCCCGTCGCTCGCCCTGCCCCCGGCCCTGTCGCTCGTCCCGCCACCGGCCGCGCCCCCAGCCGTGCCACCGGCCGCGCCTCGCCGGGCAGTGGGCCCGCCGCGTCGCCCCCGGCGGCCAGCTCCGCGAGGTAGCGCGAGCGCGCCATCGGCTCCGCCCCCAGGCTGCGCACGTGCGGTCCGTCCCACTGCGCGTCGAGCAGCCGCCCGCCGGCCGCACCGAACCGCGCGCCGAGGTCGGCGACGGCGACCCGGGCGGCGTCCGGGCGGCGGTGGAACATCGAGTCGAGGCTCAGCACCGGCCCGACCGCCACCCCGAACACCCCGCCGATCAGCTCCTCCCCCTCCCACACCTCCGCGCTGTGTGCCGCCCCGAGCGCGTGCAGCTGTGCCATCATCGACGCCAACTCATCGGTGAGCCACACCGGTTGACGCCCATCGGCGCAGGCCGCCAGCACCTGCCCGAAGGCCCGGTCCGCGCTCGTCCACCACGCCGACCGGTTGCGCAGTCGCCGGGCCAGCCGGCTCCCGAGCCGTACGCCGTCGGCCGCGATCACCGGCCGGGGGTCGGGCGACCACCACGCCAGCGCGTACGGGTCCTCCGCGCCCGGCAGCAGCGGCAGCTCCCCCGCTTCGACGGCGTCCCCGTACACCGCCTCGTTGTACGCGCTCGCGTACATGTCCGCGGCCGGCAGCGGGAACAGTCCGCGCCGGTACGCCGCCAGCAGCTCCCGCGGCCCGAGTGCGCCGCCGAACGCCACCGGGCCGTCGCCCGGGGCGAGTCGGAGGTCCAGCGCGTCGAAGGTGGCGGCGGCGTCGGGGCGGCCGCTCATCGCGCCTCCCCCAGATATCCTTCCGCCTCCAGCTCCGCCAGGTAGTGGTCGATCAATTCATCGCCCACCGGCGGTAGTTCGATGCCGCTCCCGACCAGCGCCGCGTCCGTGTTCGCCCGGTCGAACAGGGGGAACGTCGGCCGGAAGTACATCTCGCTGATCGACAGCTCCGACCCGGGCGCGCGATCCACGAACAGGGGGACGAACGGCGCGATCGGATGGGTCGGGTTCCCGGCCGCGAACCGGACCAGGCCCTGCACCCATTCCCCGTAGGGCAGTTGGACGATCCGGTGGCCGCGCGCCCGCAGCCGGTCGGCGAGGTCGGCGAGGACGCCCGGCTGCGGCGAGGTGAGGTGGTAGACCTCTCCGTCGGCGGGCGCGTGGGCGGCGATGTGGGCGATGGCGTGGGTGAAACGGTCGGCCGGGACGAAGTCGAGCAGCAGCTCGACGTCCGGGCATGTCCCGCTGTCCGCCAGGTACTTGATCAGCGCGCACAGTTCGGTACCGGTGTTCATCACGCCGTTGGTCAGGTCCCCGGTGACGTCGTTGGTGCGCAGCACGGTGACCGGCAGCCCGACGTCGGCCGCGTTGTGCAGCAGCTGCTCGGCCACCCATTTGCTCTCGACGTAGCCGACGCCGATCCGTTCGGGGTGGGCCAGCTGGGTCCGCTCGGTGACCTTGCCGACGCCCGCCGCTCCGAAGCCGGCCAGGACGGCGAGGGTGGAGAGGTAGTGCACGGGGATGCCCCGACTGTGCCCGGCGAGCCGGACGATCTCGCGGGTGCCGCCGACGTTGGAGTCGCGCAGCTGGCGGTACGGGTAGAGGAAGTTGACCTGCCCGCCGAGGTGGTGGATCGCGTCCAGGTTGCCCGCCATCCAGTGGAACCGACGTTCTGTGAGCCCTATTCGGTCCTTGGTGAGGTCGCCCACCAGCGGCACCACCCGGCTGTCGGCGAGGTCGTGCCGCAGGAAGCGCTGCTGGGTGGCCCGCAGCCGTTCCAGGGCGTGCTCCTCGTCGGGCGCCCGAACCAGGCAGTGGATCCGGGCCCGGGTGGTGGCGAGCAGCGCGTGCAGCAGGTGCGCGCCGCAGAAGCCGGTGGCGCCGGTGAGCAGGATCTCGGCGGGTTCAGCGCGGGAGGGCGCGGGGCTCCAGGACTGGCCGACGGGGTCGGTGAGCCGGGCCTCCGCGAACCAGTC
The DNA here is from genome assembly GCF_055575755.1 of Kitasatospora sp. NPDC034035. Lineage (NCBI taxonomy): Bacteria > Bacillati > Actinomycetota > Actinomycetes > Kitasatosporales > Streptomycetaceae > Kitasatospora > Kitasatospora sp. NPDC034035. The sequence continues at coordinate 29,918 of NZ_JBVISA010000019.1, forward strand.
GACCGGTGCTTCCCTGGCGCTCGGGCCGCCTCCGCCCGGTTCCGTGTGCGCGCCGCCGCCCACGCCACCGCCGCCCCTACGCGCCTCCTGCAGCGCCGCCGCGAAGGGCCGCAGCTCGGGCTCGCGCAGCAGCGCGCGGGTGAGCGTCCGCACCCGGCCGACGTCGACGCCGAACATGATCCGGGCGCGCGCCAGCATCTCCATCGCCAGCAGCGAGGTGCCGCCGAGTGCGAAGAAGTCGTCGTCGGGGCCGACGGTCTCGACGCCGAGCAGCTCCGCCCAGAGGTGCCCGACCGCTTCCTCGATCGGATAGCCCTCGCCACCGCCCGCGTCCGCCGCCTTGGGCGCCGTCCGTACCGGGGCGTCCGGCAGCCGGCGCCGGTCGATCTTGCCGGCCGCCGTGAGCGGCATCGCCTCCAGCGGCACGAACTCGGCCGGCACCAGGTACTCCGGCAGCCGCTCGGCCAGGAACGCCCGGATCCCCGCGGCGCCGTCCACCGCCCCGGCCGCGAGCGTGTAGTAGGCGGTGAGGGCCCGGCTGCCGTCCGCCGCCGTCCCGCCGGCCGAGACCCGGGCCTGCCGGACGTCCGGATGCGCGGCCAGCACCGCCTCGATCTCCGCCGGGTCCACCCGGTGGCCGCGCACCTTCATCTGGTCGTCGAAGCGCCCGAGGATCTCCAGCTGGCCGTCCGCCCGCCACCGTCCGGCGTCGCCGGTGCGGTACATCCGCTCGCCGGGCAGCGGCGCGTACGGGTCGGGCAGGAACGTTTCGGCGGTGAGCCCGGGGCTGCGCCAGTAGCCCCGGGCGAGACCGGGCCCGCCGAGGTGGATGTGTCCCTTCTCGCCGGGCCGGACCGGGCGCAGCCGCGAGTCCAGCACGTGCACCCGCACGCCCGGCAGCGGCCGCCCGATCGGCACCGGCGCGGCCGGGGCCCCGCCCGTGCCCGCGCCGTCCAGCAGCTCCGCCGTGACCTCGCAGAGCATCGAGGTGACGGCCGCCTCGGTGACCCCGTACGCGTTGAGCAGCCGCGTGCCCGGCAGCCGCTCCAGGCAGCCTCGGCAGTCGGCGGCGTGCACGACGTCCCCGCCGACCACCACCAGGCGCAGCCTGTCCGGGCCGCCTCCGCCGGACGGGAGCAGGTCGAGCACGTGGTGCCAGTAGGCGGGGGTGAAGTCGGCGACGGCCAGGCCGAGCCCGGGCAGCCGGCCGACCAGCTCGGTGGGCGCCCAGGTGCCGCCCCCACTGCCGCCGCCCAGGACGACCGTCGCGCCCGCGAGCAGCGCGCCCAGCACCTGCTCGAGCGCGGTGTCGGAGCCCAGTGCGGCCAGCTGAAGGACGCGCTCGCCGGGCGCGAGCCGGTATGCGTGGACGATCCGGTCGAGGGTGAACACCAGCGCACGGTGGGTGACCGGGACGCCCTTGGGGCGGCCGGTCGTGCCGGAGGTGTAGATCAGGTACGCGAGGTCGTCCGGTACGACGCCGTCGCCGAGCCGGGCTTGCCCGACCTCGGTCCCGGTCCTGGTGCCGGTGCCGGTGCCGGTCCCGCTGAAGTCGTCGGGCCGGGGCTGCCCGGGCCCGGCGCCGCCCTTCGACGGGGACGGGGCCGAGGCCGGGGCGCCCCCCACGCCGCCGCCGTCCGCCCGCACCGCCGTCACCCCCGGAAACTCATGACCGTCAGTGATCACCACCCGGGCCCCGCTGTCCTCCACCAGCCGCGCCAGCCGCCGCGGCGGATGCGCCGGGTCCAGCGGCAGGAAGGCCCCGCCCGCCTTGAGCACGCCCAGCCAGGCGGTCACCAGCCCGGCCCCGCGTTCCAGGCAGATCGGCACCACCTGCTCCGGCCCCGTTCCGTACGCCCGCAGCTCGGAGGCCAGCCGGTCGCTGCGCAGGTCGAGTTCGCGGTAACTCAGCGTGGTGCCCTCGGCGATGACGGCGAGCGCCTGCGGGTCGTGCGCCGCCCGCGTGCGGAACAGCCCGTGCACCGTGTCGGCGAACCCGGCCGGGGCCCGCCGGACGCCCTCGGAACCCGCGAACCCCAGCTCCGCCGGCCGCCACTCCCGCTCCACCCAGGCCCGGCAGTCGGCCCGCTCGGCCGGGCCGTACACCTGCCGCCACCCGCCGGGAACGGTCAAGTCCCCCGGCCAGACCGCGTACTGACCGTTGTCGTTGCGGACCACGGCGTGACGTCCGGAACTCGCATCCGTTCGTACGCCCTGTGCGCTGTCTGCTGCGTCATCCACCGGCTTGACCTCGTGCTGTGGCGGCAGAATGCTTGGGGGTGCGACATTTCCGACTATACGCACTCACGGCACATTGAGTAACGTCCGGTCGCCCACCGACCGGACGCCGCGCACGTGCGCGAAGAAGCGCCGGTCCGAGCACGAGTACGCGCCCGGTCCCGACCGCCGACACGCGCCCAGTCCCCAGCCCTCGGACGCCCGGTGACACCCGGACCGCCCGGGCCCCGCCCTCGCCCGAACTCCCCCGCCCGACCGGCGGGGCGATGTCGCGGAGGAGGTAGCCTCGTTGACACGCCGGCGACAACGCCTGATGGCCTGTTACCTGCTCTGGATGGTGCTGTTCACCGGCATCTACTACACCAACCCGGGCCAACGGATCATCTGGTGGACGGGCATCGGCCTCGGCGGCGTCGCCGCCATCGTGGTCGGCATCCGCCTCAACCACCCCGCGCACGCGCGCTTCTGGTACCTGCTGGCGCTCGCCAACCTGAGCTTCACCGCAGGCGAAGTGGTGCAGGCGGTCCAGCTGGACATCCTGCACCTGCCCAACCCGTTCCCCTCCGTCGCGGACGGCTTCTACCTCGCCGAGTTCGTGCTGTACGCGGCCGGCGTGCTCGGCTTCATCCGCTGGCGCACCGCCCGTCAGGACCGCGCCGGACTGCTTGACGCGCTGATCCCCACCATCGGCCTGGCCCTGCTCTCCTGGATCTACCTGATCCTCCCGTACACCCACAGCCCCGACCTGACCTGGTTCCAGCGGGCCGTCTCGATGGCCTACCCGCTCGGCGACGTGGTCGTCCTCGCCCTGCTGCTGCGCCTGCTGACCCCGCGCGGCGGCAACTCCCGCTCGCTGCAGCTGCTCGCCGTCGGCACCGTCGGCCTGCTCGTCTCCGACGTGCTGTACGGGCTGATCCAGCTGCACGGCACCTGGCGCATCGGCACGCCCGTCGAACTCGGCTGGGCCGCCTTCTACACCGCCTGGGGCGCGGCCGCCCTGCACCCGTCGATGGTCGAGCTGACCAGACCCGTCCCCACCCAGCAACCGGACCTCAGTGCCGCCCGGCTCGTCCTGCTCACCCTCACCTCGCTGATCGCCCCGGCGATCCTGATCATCGAATCGCTGAACGGGAACACCGGCAACGCGGGCGTGATCGGCGCCTTCTCCGCGCTCCTCTACCTGCTCGTACTCGCCCGGCTCGCGGTGGTCGTCTCCGCCCGCAGACAGGCCATCGCCCGCGAACGGGCGCTGCGCGAGGCGGGCGCCCGGCTGACCGCGGCCGTCACCGTGGTGGAGGCCGCGGACGCCGTCCAGTCCGCGGCCTCCACCCTGATGCCCGCCGAACCCGGGCACGTCGCCCTGCTCGCCGTCGCCGAGGCCGGCGTGCTGCACGTCCGGCACGCCGAACACGACGCGGCCGAGCATCGGCTGGGAACCGCCTCCGACTCCGACCAGGTGCTGGCCCTCGCCGCCTACCGCGAGAGCCGACTGCTGCCCGTCGAGTCCGTCGACCTGCCCGGCCACGAGCTGACCGGGCACCTCGACAGCCTGACGTACGCCCTGATCTGCCCGCTCACCCTCGCCGAACGCCCCTCCGGCGACCCGCTGATCGGCGCCCTCATCGTCACCGGCACCGAGCAGGAACTGGCCAGCCTCTGGAGCTCACTGGAGATCCTCGCCGCGCAGGCCGCCCTCGCCGTCGAACGGGTCGTACTGAGCCAGGAGGTCAACCGCCGCAACAGCGAGCTGTACTTCCGCACGCTCGTCCAGAACGCCAGCGACGTCATCCTGATCCTCGACGCCGACGACGGCGTGCGCTACGCCTCCCCCTCCGCCGAGTCCGTGCTCGGCAACCCCGCGCTGGAAGGCACCCTGCTCATCGACCTCGTCCCGCCCGAGGACAGCCGGGACGTCAGCAAGGCGCTCGCCCGGATGCGCGGCTCGACACCCCCGCCCCGCGGCGAGCAGCCCCGCGAACAGTCCAGGGAACAGCTGCGCGAGCACTGGCGGCTGCTGCGCCAGGACCGCACCCCGATCGAGGCCGAGGTCCGCTTCAACGACCTGCGCGCCGACCCGACCGTCGGCGCCCTGGTGCTCACCCTGCGCGACGTCACCGAGCAGCGGCAGATGGAGCGCGAGCTGACCCACCGGGCCTTCCACGACTCCCTCACCGGCCTTGCCAACCGGGTGCTGTTCCAGGACCGGGTCGGGCACGCGCTGTCCCGCGGCGAGCGCAGCGGGTCCGTCACCGGGGTGCTCTTCATCGACCTGGACGACTTCAAGGTGGTCAACGACACCCAGGGTCACGCGGTCGGCGACGAGCTGCTGGTCGCCGTCTCCCTCCGGATCTCCACCACGCTGCGCTCCTCCGACACAGCCGCCCGGCTCGGCGGCGACGAGTTCGCGGTGCTGGTGGAGGACGCGATGCGGACCTCGGACGTGGACACCATCGCGGCCGGCGTGCTGGAGGTCTTCACCGAGCCGTTCAAGCTCAAGGCGGGCGCGGTCCGGGTGAACGCCAGCATCGGCGTGGCGACCACCGAGGACAGCGTCGACGCCGCCGAACTGCTCACCCACGCCGACCTCGCGCTCTACTCCGCCAAGGCGGCCGGCCGCCGCCAGTGGTGCCACTACCGGCCGGCCCTGCAGGCCGGGCTGGTGGAACGGCACGAGATGAACGAGCACCTCGACTCCGCGATCGCGGAATCGGCGTTCCAGCTGTACTACCAGCCGATCGTCGACCTGCGCACCGGCGACCTGGTCGCCTTCGAAGCCCTGGTCCGCTGGCCGCACGACCGGCGCGGCATGGTCCTGCCCGACGAATTCATCGCCCTCGCCGAGGAGAGCGGCCAGATCGTCCCGCTCGGCGCCTGGGTCCTCGAACGCGCCACCCAGGAGGCCGCCGCCTGGCACGCCGCCAGCTCCACCGCCCGCACCACCGCCGGCCGCCTCCCGCTCCGGGTCAACGTCAACGTCTCCGCCCGCCAGTTCCGCGACGCCGGCTTCGTCGACGTGGTCCGCCACGCCATCGCCACCTCCGGCATCGACCCGCACACCCTCGTCCTGGAACTCACCGAATCCGTCCTGATGCGCCGCGACGACCGCATCCACGCCGACATGGCCATCCTCTCCGGACTCGGCGTCGGCATCGCCATCGACGACTTCGGCACCGGCTACTCCTCGCTCTCCTACCTGCGGGAGTTCCCGATCTCCCTACTCAAGATCGACAAATCCTTCATCGACGGCCTCGGCCACTCCCACCAGCAGTACGCCCTGGTCGAGGGCATCGCCCGCATCGCCGACACCCTCGGTGTCCAGGTCATCGCCGAGGGCATCGAACACCCCGAACAGCGCGACCTCCTCGCCGCCATGGGCTGCCCCCTCGGCCAGGGCTACCTCTTCGCCCACCCCATGGACTCCCCCCACGCCCGCTCCCTCGTCCGCAACACCACCTACGAACCGGCGTGAGGGGCCCGCGTGAGGGGAAGGCTCGTCGGGAGGCCCGCCCGGTGATCCTCGTGCAGCGCCCTCGACAGCACCGTCAGCAGCGCGAGCGTCGGCATCGCGTGTCCGGCCTCGATCGCGCGCAGGTGGGTCTCGGGCAGACCGGAGCGGGTGGCGAGGTCGGCGAGGGTGAGGCCGAGGGCGGCACGGCGGTCCCGGACGGCGCGGGCCAGGGTTGCGGCGGGATCGCCGTCGGGATGGGCGGGGAAGTCCTCGATCAGGGGGCGCGCGTGGTCCACCGGGGTCTCCTCATCGTCCTGTGAGGGCGCACAGTTTGACACACCGTCACCAGCCGGAAAGGCCAAGGGGCGGTCAAGGTTCCTTGACCGCCCCTTGGTTCCGGACGCCCGCCCGGAGAGCTCAGGGGTTCGCGCGGCTCAGGGGTTCGCGCGGCTCAAAGATTTGCGCGGCTCAGGGATTTGCGCGGCTCAGGGATTTGCGCGGATCAGGTCGAGCAGTCCGGGGAAGCGCTTGTCCAGGTCCTCGCGGCGGAGGGTGGCCGCGCGACTGTTGCCGCGGTCGACCTGACGGACCAGGCCGGCCTCGCGCAGGACGCGGAAGTGGTGGGTGATCGTGGACTTGGAGACCGGAAGGTTGAAGGAGGCGCAGGTGCGTGCCGCCCCCTCGGCTTCCTGCAACAGGGCGGAGATCACCCCGTAGCGCAGCGGATCGGCGAGTGCGTTCAGGACCATCCGCAGATCCATCTCCTCGGTCGAGGGGTGGCCTTCCGGGTCGGGCATCGGATCCTCCTTCCTCAGACATCCTCAGGTATGGGTTGCATCGTACCTCGCCCGCATGGCACCGTAAGGTTCGAAAAATTCCTTACCTGGCCGTTCCGCGGTCGGGCCGAGCCTGGAGTTGTGCCCCATGAGTACGCAGACCACGTCGTCTGCCACGCCGCCGGTGGTAACGGAAGCGCAGCAGCCCGGCCGAACGCTGACACTGGCCGCGGTTCTCCTCGCAGTGTTCGTCGTGCCCATGTCCATCTCCGGCACGGCGGTCGCCCTCCCCGACATCGGCACCAGCACCCACGCCGACCTCGCCCCGCTCCAGTGGGTGGTGAACGCCTTCAACGTCGCGTTCGCCTGCTTCACCCTGGTCTGGGGCTCGATCGCCGATGTCATCGGCCGGGTCAAGGCCTTCGCCGCCGGTGTCGCCGTCTACGCCGTCGCCTCGCTCGCCAGCGCCGTCGCCACCGACGTCATCTGGCTGGACGCCGCCCGCGCCCTCACCGGCATCGGCGGCGCCGCGATCTTCTCCTGCGGAGCGGCGATCGTCTCCACCGTCTTCGACGGCCCGGCCCGCGCCAAGGCCTTCGCCATGTTCGGCACCATCGCCGGCATCGGCGTCGCCATCGGACCCTCCCTCGCCGGCGTACTGGTCCAGGGCCTCGGCTGGCGCTGGGTGTTCGCCGTCCACGCCGTCGCCCTCGCCGTCGTCCTGCTCGCAGTGCCCGCGATCTCCCGCGCCATGCCCTCCGACAGCGGCAGCGGCGGACGGATCGACGTCCCCGGCAGCGCACTGTTCGTCGTCGCCATGGTGCTGCTCACCACCGCCATCGTGCAGGGCTCCCAGTGGGGTTGGGGCAGCGTCGGAGTGATCGGCCTGTTCGTCGGCGCGGTCGTCGTGCTGGCCGTCTTCGCGGCCGTCGAGAACCGCAGCGCGCACCCCATGCTGGACCTGAGCGTGCTGCGCAACCGCCGCTTCGTCGGCCTGTGCCTGGTGCCGGTCGCCGCCTCCTTCGGCTTCGTCACCATGCTCACCTACCTGCCGAGCTACCTGACCGCCGTCACCGGCCGCAACACCGGCGCCGCCGGCGTGCTGATGCTGCTGCTCACCGCCCCCGTGCTGGTCTTCCCGATGCTCGCCGTCAAGCTCGTCACCCGCGGCGTCTCGGCGCTCACCCTGATCTACGTCAGCCTGGTCTGCCTGGTCGTCGGCGACATCGCCCTCACCCTGCTCTCCCCCTCCGTCACCGTCCTGGTGCTCGCGGCCCCGATGCTGATCACCGGCGCCGGCATGGGCCTGTCGGCCGGCCTGGTCGACGGCCAGGCACTGGAACTGGTCGACCCCGCCAAGGCGGGCATGGCGGCCGGCTTCCTCAACACCCTGCGCCTGGGCAGCGAGGCCGTCGCCGTCGCGGTGTACGGCTCCGCGCTGGCCACCGTGCTCGGCACCCGCATCACCGACGGCATCGGCGCGCACGAGGGCGCCTCGCAGGCCGACAAGGTCGCCGACCAGGCAGCCGGCGGCGACCTCTCGGGAGCGGCCGACCTGTCCGGCGCCACCGACCACAAGGGCTTCGTGGACTTCCTCGCCAGCGCCTACGACTACGCCTTCCACTCCGTCCTGTGGGGCCTCGCGGCCGTCGGCGTGGTGCTGATCGTCGTGATCGCGGCCATGCTGCGCGGCGGCGGGCAGAAGGCTCAGGCCTGACGGTCCGGCTCTGACGGGACGGGCCTGACGGTCCGGGCCTGACAGCCCCCGATGACCACGGCCGTGAGGCCGTTCCGAGACGCGGGAGGGCGGCTACCCCCGGGCCGCCCTCCCGCACCATCTCCCCGAGACCGGGCCCGGCGCCGACACCCCCGAACGGCGCCGGGCCCTCACCCATGCGCCGACCACCATGAGCTCCGCGCATGCGCGCGGCCATGAGCGGAGCTCATGCAGTTCGCCCATGAACGCCACTCATGTCGCCTTGCCCATGAACGCCACTCATGTGGACCCGCCCATGAACTCCGTTCATGCCGCCCACCCATGAGCGCCGCTCATGTCCGCGCCTACCCCACCCGGAAAGGACCTCCGCACCCATGGATCCCGCCACCACTTCCCGTGCCCAAGTCGTCGTCATCGGGGGCGGCCCCGTGGGCATGCTCGTCGCCGCCGAGCTGGGCCATCACGGCATCTCCACCGTCGTTCTGGAGACGAACCCGGAGACCGTCGACCAGCCCAAGGCCGGCACCCTGCACGCCCGTACCGTCCAGGGCCTGGCCCGCCGCGGCCACCTGCGCGCCCACCAGGCCACCGACACCGGCCTCGCCCGTCCGAACGCCGACGCCTTCCACTTCGCGGGCTTGCCCGGCCTGGTCATCACCGCCCCCGGCACCGAGCCCGCGCCGATCTACGGCCGCTCCCAGGCCGACCTGGAGCGGGACTTCGAGGCCCGGGCCCGCGCCCGCGGCGTCACCGTCCTGCGCGGCCACACCGTGACCGACCTCGTCCAGGGCCCGGCCACCGTCGAGGTCGTCGCCGAGGGCCCGGACGGCGTACGGCAGCTGACCGCCGAGTACGTCGTGGCCGCGGACGGCGCCCGCAGCACCGTGCGCGACCTGCTCGGCTTCGCGAGCGAGACCCACCCGGCGACCGTCTCCGCCCTGCTCGGCCTGGTCCGCCTCAGCGACCCCCACCGGGTGCCCTCCGGCTGGAACCGCACCCCGCGCGGCTGGACGATCGCGGGCGTGAACCCGTACGGGCACAGCCGCTTCTTCACCATCGACTTCCGTGGCCCGCACCGCGACCGCCACGCCCCGCTCACCCTAGGCGAGCTGCGATCCGAGGCCGAGCGCATCCTCGGCCACGCGGTGCCGATGACGGACCCGGTGTTCTTCTCCAAGTTCAACGACTTCTCCCGCGTGGTGTGCGACTACCGCAAGGGCCGGGTCTTCCTGGCCGGCGACGCCGCCCACGTGCACTTCCCGGTCGGCGGCCAGGGCCTCAACCTCGGCCTGCAGGACGCGCTCAACCTCACCTGGAAGCTCGCCCACACCCTGGCCGGCACGGCGGGCAAGGACCTGTTGGACACCTACAGCGCCGAGCGCCGCCCGGTCGCCCGCCGGGTGGTCGACAACACCCGCGCCCAACTCGCCCTGATGCGGCCCGATCCGGGCCTGGACCCGCTGCGCGACCTGGTCTCCGAACTGCTCGGCGTCGAGGGTGCCAACACCCACCTCGGCAACATGATCAGCGCCCAGGACACCGTCTACCCGGCGCGCATCTCGGACGGCTCCCCCTGGGAGGGACACTTCCTTCCCAACCTCCCCCTCACCACCGAGGACGGCCCCACCGACGTCATCCGTCTACTGCTGGACGGACGCCCGGTGCTGCTCCTGCTCGGCGCCGACGAGGAGGCGCACCGCAAGCAGGCCGAGGGCTGGTCGCACCTGCTGCGCGTGGTCCGGGCCGAGGGCAACCGCAAGCTGCCGTGGGACGCCGTCCTGGTCCGCCCGGACGGCTACGTGGCCTGGGCGTCCGACGGCGGTCCGCTGGCCGGCACGCTGCGCGAGTGGTTCGGCGAGCCGTAGCGGACGCCGGCCCGACCGGCCATGCCCGAAGGGCGGGTACGGCTTCCCGTACCCGCCCTTTCACGCACCTACCGGACCGCCACCGCGACTACCGGCGCGGCTACCACCGCACCGGCAGCGAGGTCGGCCGCCGCAGCACCGTGCCGATGTCCCACGGCACGTCCGCCGGCTCGACGGCCAGTGCCAGCGTCGGGAACTCCTGCGCCAGGCGGGTCAGCACGGACACGATCTCCATCCGGGCCAGCGCCGCGCCCATGCAGTGGTGCATCCCGTACCCGAACTGCAGGTGCCGCTTGGCCGGTTGGCGGTCGGGGTCGATCACCAGCGGGTCCGGGAACACCTCCGGGTCGCGGTTGGCGGCGAAGGCGTCCGGGTAGACGACGCTGCCCTCGGGCACCAGGCCGACGCTGGTCTCCAGGTCCCGGCCCGCGATGCGCGGGAAGGCGGAGATGGTGCCGAGCGGGATGAGCCGGATCAGTTCCTCGGCCAGCCGCGGCGCGATCTCCGGTTCCTCGGCGAGCCGGCGCCACAGCGCCGGGGCGGCCAGCAGGGTGTAGAGCGACTTGGTGAGCACGGACACGATGTTCTGGTCCGCGCCGAGCAGGGAGCCGAAGAAGATGCCGGTCAACTCGGCGTCGTCCATGGCGGGTTCGACGCGGTCGCGGTTGGCCCGGAACTGCTCGATCAGGCCGCCGGGCAGCACCGGCCGGGCGCCGGTGACCAGGTCCTGGACGTAGCCGTAGACCTGGTAGAAGTGCTGGACGAGGTCGGGCACGTTCTCGTGGGAGGCGATCTGCACCACCCGCGAGGACGGCCGGAAGTAGTCGACGTCGTCCAGCGGCACGCCGAGGAAGTGGCAGTTGACGGTGATCGGCACGCGGTCGATCAGGTCGCTGAACAGGTCCGGGGATTCGGCCGTGCGCAGCCGCGCGATCCCCTCCTCGATCACCCGGTCGAGCACCGGGCGCAGCCGCTCCACGCCGGTCGCGCTGTAGTCGGCGGCGACGAAGCCGCGCACCCGGGCGTGGTGCGGGGCGTCCAGGTTGAGCAGCAGTTCCTTCGGCATCACGGTGGGCAGGAAGCTCGGCCCGCCGTCGACGTTGGTCTCGGTGCGGCCGGAGGCCGGGTCGGTGAGCAGCTTGTGGACGTCGGCGTAGCGGGTGAGGTGGACGGCGGAGTGGCCGCTGGGCAGCTCGATCAGCGGCACGCCGTTTGGTCCGGGCTCGGTCAGCGGGGTGAAGGCCGGGACGGGGTCCAGGTGCGGGATGTCCGTGACGGTGGCGGTCGCGGACGGGACGACGGTGGTCATGCGTTCTCCGGTGGGAGGTGAGGGTGAGGGAGCGCGGCCGAGGACAGCCGAGGACAGCCGATGAGCGGTCAGGTGAGCGCGGGCAGTCCGATCAGGCCGGTCAACTCCCGTACGGCCTGGGCACTGTTGCGGAAGTGCACCGCGCGCCAGCCGCAGCGGCGGGCGGCGACGCAGTTCTCGGGGAGGTCGTCGATCAGCACGCACTCCTCGGGCGTCACCCCCGCCTGCTGCTCGGCGAGGCGGAAGATCTCCGGGTCGGGCTTGCGGAACCCGACCTTGCAGGAGTCGACCACGCAGTCGACCTCCCCGGCGGGCGCCACGATGGCCTGCCAGTACGGCTCCCACTCCACGACGTTGTTGCTGAGGATGCCGACCCGGAAGCCGTTCTCCTTGGCGTGCCGCACGGTCGCGGTCATCACCGGGTTGGCGTTGACCCCCTCGAACCACTGCTCGCCGAAGCGCTCGAAGCGGGCGCGGGTCAGGTCGATGCCGGGGTTCTCGTCCCGCAGGACGCGGACCATGGCGTCGCCCCACTCGGCCTCGGTGAGCATGGCGAGTTCGATGGGCGCGAGCGGTTCGACGCCGAGCTCGCCGGCGACGGTGCCGAGGGCGGTCTTCAGCTGGCGCGGGGTGATGCCGGTGCGGGTGTGGTACGAGTCGAAGAGGTCGTCCAGCGGCGGCGAGAGCACACCGCCGAAGTCGAACCAGATCATGGGCTTGGACATGGCGGTGTCTCCTTGCGGTGCCGTGACGTGGCGGCGCCGTGACATGGCACAGTGACGTGGCGGCGCCGTGACATGGCACAGTGACGTGGCGCCGCGACTCGGGCTGTTCGGGCTGTTCGGGCTGTTCGGGCTGTTCGGCTTTTTCGCGCTGCTCAGGCTTCTCGGGCTGCTCAGGTTTTTCGCGCTGCTCAGGCACTGGCCGCGGCATAGGCGAAACGATTCTCCAGAGCACCCGTGATCGGGCTGGTACGGGCGAGGTGCACCCGGGCGCGGGCGATCTGCTCGTCCTCCTGCACCATGCTGATCTCGAACGCGACGGTGTCCGCCGCCGGCGACTCCACGACCCGCACGACACAGTCGGTCGGCAGCTCGAACTCGCCGAAGCGGGTGAAGTCCGTCTCCACCCGGGAGAGCAGCAGGCTGCGCGACGAGAGTCCGAACAGCTCCTGCGCCGCATACATCGCGGACTGGCGGAAGCCCTCGAAGATCAGCGCGCCCGGGATGTGGTCCAGCGGGTGGTCGAACAGCGCCGGGTTGCCCTGGTCCACGACGACCTGGGCGCGCAGCTCGTGGCCCCCCAGCTCGACCCCGGCCAGCACGACGTTCTGCCCCGAGGCGCGGCCGACGGAGATCGACGGCACCCGGCGCCCGGTGTGGTGCGGCCGGGCCGGGGCCAGGGTGAGGGCGGCGCGGCCCTTGTCACGCATCCGGTCCCAGGCGGCACCCGGCATCCACTGGCACACGGTGCGCATGGTGGCGGCCTCGTCGCCGTCCACCGAGAGGACCAGGTCGAGGGTGCTGCCGGTGACGACGCCGTCCCGGCGCTTCAGGTCGACCTGGTGGGCCCGGATCTCGGCCTGGCCGGGGCGGGCCCCGATCCGCAGAGCCTCCGGGTCGGTGATGTTGAGTTCCCCGCTGACGAAGATGAACTTGTTGTCCAGCGGCGCGTCCAGGAAGGTGTGCGCGGCGTAGATGGACGCCTGGCGGAAGACCTCGACCAGCAGCAGCGGGTCGTAGGCGGCGGGCGCGGTGACGTTGTCGCTGTAGTAGCTGTGCACCCGCGGCAGCTGCGCGGCGATGAGGTACTCGCCCTCGGCGACCCGGGCGGAGTCGGTGAGGAAGACCTCACAGATGGCGGCCCGGTGGACGGTGGCACGCGGGACGGTGTTCGAGTAAGTGAGAGTACCGTCCAGGATTGCGGACATGACTGAGCTTCCCCCTCTGGGCTCTTGCATGTAGGTACCCCTCCGATCGGAGGTGCGAGCGTGATCGTACCTCTGTTCGCGGCGAGGTTACTGTGGCGTAGGCCACGTGAAAGCGAACAGGTGTGTTAAAAGTTCGCGTGGACCTTGTTGCGGGGATTGCCCAGGTCAGCGGCCGATCCAGGACGGCGACCAGGAGAACGCCAACGGCCCGCCGCAGGTTGGCGACGGGCCGCTGACGGAACAACGGGTCAGCCGAGCGGCAGCTCCAGGCTCGCCTCGCCGCCGGTCTGCGAGCTGATCGTGGTGGTGCTGCCGTCCACGCTCGCGAAGGAGTACAGCTGGTCACGGCTGTTCACGACCAGGGCGAGGCGGTGCCCGGCCGGCAGGTCGTAGGCGGCCGGCTGCAGCTCCCAGCTGACGGCACTGTTGACGTTCGGGGTCAGGTTCGTCGCCGTGTACGGCTCGTGGGTGATGATCCGCGCGGTGCCGTCCGGCGCGACGTCGTACAGGTAGGCCACCAGCGTGGTGGCGTCAGCCGTGCTGCGCACGGTGAGCTTCACGGTGGCGGCGCCGCGGATCCGCCGCGCCACCTCGCCCTGGCCGGTGAGCGGGTCGGTCGACCAGACCAGCAGCTGCGCGCGGTCGAACTTGGCGACGTCGTAGACCTTGGGATTGCCGAACCACTCCTGCTGCCCGGTCGCCATGAGGGCGTTCACCGCGGTGGCCTCGGTCAGGTTCCCGGCGGTGAAGTCCCGCGACCACCCGGCGGTCGGCTTGTCGGACAGCGCGCCGTCGCCCGCACCACCCGTGCCGGTGAGATACCAGGACTCGCTGCCGGTGGTGACGTCCTCCCAGGCCCCGTGCGGCTCGCGGCGCGCCGGGACGGTGATCAGCTTGGTGCCGCCGGGGATGACGATGGTCCGGTAGGTGAACATGGTCTGGTTGTTCACCGCCGTCCAGCTCGGCACGTCGTTGTCCGCGCCGAGCAGGTGGCGGTCCAGCCACTCGTAGGCCTCCCGCATCGGCACCGCCAGACCGGGGAACGGCAGGCCGCCGACCAGACCGGCCAGCCCCGGGCCCTCGGGGGCGCCGTGGTCGCCGATCCACAGGTTGAGGCGCTTCGGGACGGTCAGCCGGGTGAACGTGTCGATCACCGAGGCGACCGGGAACAGCGTCTCGTGCCAGGTGTTCGAGACGAAGGTCGGAATGTCGCGCTCGTTGGTGATGTCCAGGTAGGCCTCCGGGGAACGCTCGGTGCCCCAGGCGACCACGCCCTCCAGGTTCTGCCCGCTGAGGAAGTCCTTGAGGAGTTGCTGGGTGGCCTCGTCGAACTTCTCCTCCAGCGCGCCGCCGGTGAAGCCGATCAGCGCCTGGACGGCCGAGAGGTGCCGGGTGTCGTTGTGGAACAGGCTGGTGGCCAGGTTGCCCCAGGTGCTCAGCGCGACGACGGCGTCGACCCGGTCGGCCGGGTCGTGCGCGGCGACCAGCTGGCTGATCCCGGAGCCGTAGGACTCGCCGAGGAAGCCGATCCGGGAGGGGGTGAAGTGCTCCTGCGCGTAGTCGATCACGGCCGAGCCGTCGGCCCAGTCGTTCGGCCCGGCCACGTCGATGAAGCCCTCGGAAGTGGACAGCCACCCCGCGATGCCGATGCCGCGCGGCGAGTAGGCCAGCACGTGGTAGCCGCGCCGCGCCAGCGTGAGGTACGCGTAGAGGAACGGCAGCCAGCCGTACGGGTTCCAGCCGGCGGGCACGATCACGACGGGGTGCGGGTTGCCGTCGTTCAGCTTGATGCTGAGCGCCGACAGACGGACGCCGTCGGGCGCCGTGATGCGGGGCAGCTCGACCGTGGCGGCCTGCCGGATATCGGCCACCAACTCGGAGAGCTCCGACGGGAGTTCGCCGACGGGCTCCCCCCGGAGGGCCGCCAGCAGCGCCTGGGCCACTTCGACGACGGACGGGTTGACGGTGAGACCGGCGCCCCAGATGCCGTTGGTGGCGATGTCAGTGAGTGTCGCGTCGGTGATCGACGGGGTCTGGTCGGTCATGCGGAACCACCCTCTCGTGAACGGATACCGAAGCGCTTCTTGGCCACAAGGGACGTATCCAAACTGATGGCATGGCAGCTTCGCCCGAACGAATGAGCCGCAGAGACCCTCACCCACGGACCTCCCCGGCCTGTGGTAGTCGCCGCCTCCGAGGCCATGCCATCCGCATGCCTCATCCGCTGCCGCGACACTCGCGGTCACTCGTGCGAGTGAGATGCCGTGCCGTCGCCCCGAGTCGTCCGCCCGGTCGGAAGACTGGCCCGCGCCAGTAGGACCGACCGAAGGATGTGCCATGGCAGAAGAGCTGTACGCGACGCTGAAGACCAACCAGGGCGACATCGTGATCCGGCTCCTGCCGCATCACGCCCCCAAGACCGTCCGGAACTTCGTGGAGCTCGCCAAGGGCGACCGGGAGTGGATCAACCCGGAGACGGGGCAGAGGACGACCGACAGGCTGTACGACGGCACGGTCTTCCACCGGGTCATCGAGGGCTTCATGATCCAGGGCGGCGATCCCCTGGGCAACGGGACCGGCGGGCCCGGCTACAAGTTCGCGGACGAGTTCCACCCGGACCTGGCGTTCACCAAGCCGTACCTGGTGGCGATGGCCAACGCCGGGCCGGGCACCAACGGGTCCCAGTTCTTCATCACCGTCACGCCGACCACCTGGCTCACCGGCAAGCACACCATCTTCGGCGAGGTCGCCGACGAGGCCGGCCGGAAGGTCGTCGACGGCATCGCCGAGGCGGAAACCGGCCGCAACGACCGCCCGGTGAAGGACGTGGTCATCGAGTCGGTCGCCATCGAGGCCCGCTGACCGGCGGAGGCCCACCACCGCCCGGAGTGGGAGGTCGACCCCGCCGACTTCCCACTCCCACCGCCGACGGCTGATCGGCGACCGGCTGCGCGAGCGTGAACCCGGCCCACTGCCCCGGGGGGACACTCCTGCCTCAGCACATCACCGGGTCGGTAGTCGTGACTCATGGGCGGGCCCCTCGTACAGTGGACCCGCCGACGCCGAGGCCGCGTTCGGAGCAGCGACAGCGCACGTCCCAGCCGATCCGAAGGCCGAAGGAGCCACGCCATGGGCATCGCACGTCGTGATCTTCTCAAGTGGGGCGCGGGAGTCGGCGGGGCAGCCGCCCTGGGAGGCGGCCTCGTCCTGCCGTCCACCACCTGGGCCGCCGCGCGGACCACTCCACGCGGACTGCCGACCGACAACTGGATGAGCCGCCTGGACGGAAACGCCTCCCTGCTCGGTCTCACCATCCCCGGCACCCACGATTCGTGCTGCGAGAACCCCGGCTACGGCACCGAGTGGTCGCACACCCAGAACTGGGGCATCCCACAGCAGTTGCAGGAAGGCGTTCGCTTCCTCGACATCCGCTGCAACGGCCTGCAGGGCGCGCCCGACGAACTCGGGATCTACCACTCCGACAACTACCAGCACATCCGGCTGCAGGACGTCCTCGACCAGTGCCGGTCCTTCCTGCAGGCACACTCCGGCGAGACCATCGTGATGCGCCTCAGGAACGAGCGGGCGGGCGGACAGGCCCTCGGCGACGACGAGTTCATGCGACGGGTCAACTACTACTTCAACGAGTTCGGCTTCCGGAGCCTGTTCCACCTCTACGGCTGGCCGACGCTCGGCACCGCGCGCGGAAAGGTCGTCCTGCTCGCCGACTTCGCCAACCCCTGGGGTCTGATCGACTGGTCCAGCGGCCAGAACGAGTACCTCGACACCCAGGACGTCTGGGAGATCGGCGGCAGCGACCCGCTGGGCAAGAAGGGCCAGTACATCGTCGCCCAGTTCGACAAGGCGTTCCTCAACCCGAACTACTCGAAGATGTTCGTCAACTTCCTGAGCTACGCCGGTGGTTACTGGCCCAAGAGCAGCTCGCAGAGCCTCATGGACCGCACCGTCTACCCGTACCTGAACGCCCGCACCCAGCAGCGCGCCCGGTTCGGCATCGTGCCGATGGACTTCCCGGACTTCCACGTCAACGTGCTGCAGATGCTGATCGACAAGAACTTCGTCTGACCGGGACAGGCACACGGTGAACACCGAGCCCGAGCCCGAGCCCACGCCCGGCGCACCGGCGCACCGGCGCACCGGCGCACCGCCAGGCTGTCGCTTTCCGCTCCGCATCAGCCCAAGGACGTAAACCCGTGGGCCAATACCCGGTGACGGAGGATCAATCGGCGGGCTGATGCTGCCCGCCCGCCCCGCGTGACAGCGTTCAGCGCATGGACACCACGCCGTTCGCAAGCCGTACCGGACTGACGCGCCGCCGCATGATGGGCACCGCCCTGGCCGTGGGCACCGCCGTGCCGCTCGGCCTCGCCGGCGCCGCCTGGGGCGCCCCGGCCTCCTCCGGCGGTCCGGCCACGCCCACCGGGTCCGCCCCCGCCCGACTCACCCTTCCCGCGCCCACCGGCCCGTGCCTCGTGGGCATGGTGCCGCTCCACCTGCGTGACACCTCCCGCCCGGACCCGATCGCCGGCCCCGGCCGGTACCGCGAGCTGATGGCCACCGTCTGGTACCCGGCCCGGAGCGCCGACACCCACGCGTACCCGCTCGCCCCCTGGATGACCGACGGCGCCCTGCGCGCCTTCCTCGACGACGCCGGCTACCCGCTCGACCCCTCCGTCGCCCCGCTCACCGCCGGCCACCAGGGCGCGCCCGTCCACCGGACCGGCCACCGGCTGCCCGTCGTCGTCTTCTCGCACGGCTCCGGCAGCCACCGCGCCGACCACACGGTCATCTGCCAGGAGCTCGCCAGCCACGGCTACGCCGTCGTCACCGTCGACCACACCCACGACGCGTTCACCGAGTTCCCCGACGGCACCGTCTCCACCCCGTCGGACCTCGTCCCGATGGCCCCGAAGGACTACGCCGCCGACGTCCGCTTCCTCCTCGACCGCGTCGACGACCTCGCCGCCGGCCGCAACCCCGACGTCGACGGTCGCACCCTTCCGGTCGGCCTGCTCGGCGGCCTCGACCCTTACGCCGTCGGCGCGTTCGGCTGGTCCAAGGGCGGCACCGCCACCGCCCTCGCCATGGCCGCCGACCAGCGCATCCGCGCCGGACTCTCCCTCGACGGGCCGATGATCGCCAACCCCGCCCCCACCACCGACCTCGACCGGCCGTTCATGATGATGACCGCCGTCTGGGCCCGGGCCACCAACCCCGCCGCCGAAACCTTCTGGACCCACCTGCGCGGCTGGCGGCTCGACATCCAGGCCACGGGCGCCATCCACGCCTCGTACGGCGACAACATGACGCTGATCCCCCAGGCGGGGAAGCTGCTCGGCATGACCGAACAGCAGATCCAGTCCCAGGTCGGCACCCTGGACCCCGACCGGGGCATCCGCATCCAGCAGGCCTACCCGCTCGCCTTCTTCGACCTCCACCTGCGCCACCGAGGCCGCCAGCTGCTCGACGGGCCCTCGCCGGCCTTCCCGGAGGTCACCTACCACCCGTAGGCCGCAAGCCCGGACGGGAGGGGTCCAGGTGGGAGGAGCCCGGGGCGAAGGTCCGGGTGGGAGGGGCCCGGGGGGGAGGGCGGCCGCCACGGGGGTGCGGCCGCCCCTCTCACCGGCTGCCCGTCAGCCGCTCACCCGTGCGGTACAGCTCCACCAGCAACGGGCGCAGTGCCTCCCCCGCCGGCGTCAGCCGGTACGAGGTCCGCACCGGAAAACCGGTCAGCCGCTCCCGCACCACCAACTCCCTTTCCCCCAGGGCCTGCAGCCGCTCCGCGAGCACCTTCGAGCTGATCTCCGGCAGCCGCGCCCGCAACTCCCCGTACGAGGCGGGGCCGTGCATCAACTCCCGCAGCACCAGGGTCGTCCACCGGCCCGCCACCGCCGCGAGCGCCACCTCCACCGGACAGTCCGTCTCCGGTCGCACCGTACGGCCGCGCTCGCCGGGCACCAACTCCGCGTCCCAGCTCCGGCTTTCGGCGCGCGCGTCGCTTCCCGTTTGGTGACCTACGGCACGCCCGTCTTCACTGCTCACATGACTCACCCCACCAGCCTCCCCGCGAGCACCGACCCGGCACAACACCCGGCAGCCTTCGCCGCCGCGTTCAACTCCGGCGACCCGGGCCTCCTCGCCCAGGTCTACGAGCCCGGCGCCGTCTTCGTCCCCTCCCCCGGAGCCGCCGTCACCGGATCCGAACTCCACGGCGCCAGCGCCGAGTTCCTCGCTCTCGGCCTGCCCATCACCGTCCGCCCCCGGCACACCTACGTCGCCGACGACATCGCCCTCCTCATCGTCGACTGGGAGATCACCGGCACCGCCCCGGACGGCACCCCCGTCCACCTCACCGGCACCGCCACCGACGTCGCCCGCCGCGACCCGGGCGGCCACTGGCGCTACGTGATCGACAACCCCTTCGGCACAGCGAGGCCTTGAGAGGCGAGGCCTTGAACGGCGCGGCTTTGAGAGGCGCGGCTTTGAGAGGCGGGGCTTTGAGGGGCGCGGCTTTGAGAGGCGGGGCTTTGAGGGGCGGGGCCAGTCGACTCGCACCCTCCGGTTCACCGCGCAGGAGCAGACCTGGCCGGTCTGCGGGTCGAAGGAGAAGCTACCCAGGTACCGGCCCCGGGTGACCGACCGGTCGAACAGCTCGCTGTGCTACCAGTTCCTGGGCCCCAGTGGCCGTAGCCGACGTCCTCCACCGCGCCGTACCGCCAGGTGTCGGCGAGCGTCACCGCCGTGCACGATGTGTCCCCACCGCACGCGGCGAGGCACGCGGCGGGGAGCAGGGCCACCTCGAGCACACGTCCTTCAGGAACCCGACCGAAGTCAGACCCGCATGCCCTGGGTGGCCACGACGGTGGGCGGGGTGGTGCTGCCGGCGGTGGTGCCGAGGGTGCGCTCGACCTTGGCCACGGCGGTGCGGTACTGCATCGAGGCGGTCTGCGAGGAGGCGCCCTCGCGCTGGAAGTAGCCGAAGGCCATCGCGACCGTGCCGAAGCGCTCGATGCCGATGAAGGCGTTGAGTTGGACGCCGGCCAGGGTGCCGTCGAGGCGAACCGCGGGGGCGTCCTGGCGGTCGCCGAGGGTGATCGGGGTGACGGTGAAGGTCACCGTGTCCTCGGTGCCGGCGTTGAAGGTGATGTTGTGGCAGCTTCGGAGGGCGTCGGCCACGCTGTTGAAGTCGGCGGCGAGCCGATCGGGCGCCTCGGCGGCGAGGGCCTCGGTCACCATCGGGTTGCCGTCCGGGCCGTCGAGTTCGGTCTCGGCGCGCGGGTTCGCGAGGCCGGGCTGGGTGGCGTGCATGTTGATCAAGGCACTGAGCGCGTCACAGCCGCTGACCGGGCTCGGGTTGTCGCCCGGGCTGGGGCTCTGGGTGGCGGGTGCCTCGGTGAAATCTGGGCCGAGGTCGGCCGCGGTGAGCAGGGCAGATTTCAGCTGGTCGGCGGAGGGGAGCTCCTGGGTGGGCGCGGCCGACGCCAGGTGGGCCGGGCCCAGAGCGACCGCCACGACGACGGCCGCGGCGGTGATGGCGTGGAGAGGCCTAGGAAGAGACATACGGGCCCCCGGTCGAGAGTTCGGGCAGGGACAAGGCAACCAGTGTCCCACCGGCGGCTGGGCGCGGCGCGCGGGGCGGGCATCTTCGCAGGTCAGGGCCGGGTGCGGCGAGGGTCAGGCATGGTCCGGGGAGAGGGCTTCGAGGGTCTCGGCGAGCCACTCCAGCCAGAAGGTCTCCAGCCCGATCCCGGCCCGCAGCACCGCGTGCTGGAGCCGGTTCTCGCCGTCCGCCTTCTCGGCCGGGAAGTCGCGTCGCTCGATCTCCAGGTAGTCGGCCAACTGCGCGCGGTGAAGCGCCAGATGGCGCTCCAGCTCGGCCGTCAGGCCGTCCGCGCCGACCACCGCCGCCGCCCGCAGCCGCAGCAGCAGCGGCTCCCGGACGGCGCGCGGGGCGGCGCCCTCGGCCGTCCAGCGGACCAGTTCGGCACGGCCCTCCGGCAGGACCTCGTACTCCTTCTTCTGCCCGCGCACCGGCGCGTCCGGCCGAAGGGCCCGGATGTGACCGGAGGCCTCCAGCCGGCCCAGCTCGCGGTAGATCTGCTGGTGGGTGGCGGGCCAGAAGAAGGCGATCGACTTGTCGAACCGCCTGGTCAGTTCCAGCCCCGAGGACGGCTTCTCCAGGAGGGCGGTGAGGATGGCGTGCGGCAGCGACATGCGGACGATCCTAGGGGCGCACGAGCGGGTCGGATGGCTGCGGGCCGTGAGCGGGTCTCATGGAGCAAGGCCATGAGCAGGCCTCATGGGGCACGCTCATGAGAAGGCCTCATGGCCGCGCGCATGAACAAGTCTCATGGGGCACGCCCATGAACGGATCTCATGACCGCCCCCCATGAGCAGGTCACATGACCCGGTCACATGAGCGCGTGCATGAGCAGCCCTCATGCACGCGCCCATGAGCCGCTCAGAGCGAGGCGGCCAGTTCGGTGCCCTGCTTGATGGCCCGCTTGGCGTCCAGCTCGGCGGCCACGTCGGCGCCGCCGATCAGGTGCACTGCCAGGCCGCGCTCGCGCAGCGCCTCGTACAGGTCGCGGCGCGGCTCCTGGCCGGTGCAGAGCACCACGGTGTCGACCGGGATCAGCTGGCGCTCACCGTCCACGGTGATGTGCAGGCCGGCGTCGTCGATCAGGTGGTACGTCACGCCGGGGACCATCACCACGCCGCGGTGCTTGAGCTCGGTGCGGTGGATCCAGCCGGTGGTCTTGCCGAGCCCGGCGCCGACCTTGCTGGTCTTGCGCTGCAGCAGGTGGACGCTGCGCGGGGGCTTCGGGCGCTCGGGGGCGCGCAGGCCGCCGCGCTCGCGGTATTCCGGGTCGATGCCCCACTTGGCCTGGAACACCGGCGGGTTGAGGCTCGCCTGGTCGCCCTGGTCGGTGAGGAACTCGGCCACGTCGAAGCCGATGCCGCCCGCGCCGAGGATGGCGACCCGCTCGCCGACGGGCGCGCCGTCGCGCAGCACGTCGAGGTAGCCGACCACGCTGGGGTGGTCGATCCCGGGGAGGTCGGCGGGGGTGCGCGGGGTGACGCCGGTGGCGAGGACGAGGTCGTCGTAGCCCGCTTCGGCCAGCTGTTCGGCGGTGGCGGTGGCCCCGAGGCGCAGCGTGACGCCCAGTTCGGCGAGCCGGGTGCGGTAGTAGCGCAGCGTCTCGTCGAACTCCTCCTTGCCGGGGATGCGCCGGGCCACGTTCAGCTGTCCGCCGACCGTCTCGGCAGCGTCGTACAGCGTGACCTCGTGGCCGCGCTCGGCGGCGGAGACGGCGAAGGCGAGGCCGGCCGGGCCGGCGCCGACGACGCCGACGCGCTTGCGCACCTTGGTGGGCGCGAGGACGAGTTCGGTCTCGTGGCAGGCGCGCGGGTTGACCAGGCAGGAGGTGATCTTGAGGCTGAAGGTGTGGTCCAGGCAGGCCTGGTTGCAGCCGATGCAGGTGTTGATGGCGTCGGCGCGGTCGTCGCGGGCCTTGGCGACGAAGTCGGCGTCGGCGAGCAGCGGGCGGGCCATCGAGACCAGGTCCGCGTTGCCCTCGGCGAGC
Source organism: Kitasatospora sp. NPDC034035 (assembly GCF_055575755.1). NCBI lineage: Bacteria > Bacillati > Actinomycetota > Actinomycetes > Kitasatosporales > Streptomycetaceae > Kitasatospora > Kitasatospora sp. NPDC034035. The sequence continues at coordinate 52,809 of NZ_JBVISA010000019.1, forward strand.
AGGCTTTCGGCGATCTCGGGGGTGTTGATGCGGTTGGTGGTGACCAGCGGGATGCCGACCTTGCCCATGACCTTCTTGGTCACCCAGGCGAAGGCGCCGCGCGGCACCGAGGTGGCGATGGTCGGGATGCGGGCCTCGTGCCAGCCGATGCCGCTGTTGATGATGGTCGCCCCGGCGGCTTCGACGGCCTGGGCGAGCCGGATCACCTCGTCCAGGGTGGAGCCGCCCGGCACCAGGTCGAGCATGGAGAGGCGGTAGACGATGATGAAGTCGTCGCCGACCCGCTCGCGGACCCGGCGGACGATCTCCACCGGGAAGCGCATCCGCCGCTCGTACGGGCCGCCCCACTCGTCGTCGCGCCGGTTGGTCGCGGCGACGATGAACTCGTTGACCAGATAGCCCTCGGAGCCCATGATCTCGACGCCGTCGTACCCGGCTCGGCGGGCGAGTTCGGCGCAGCGGGCGAAGTCCTCGATGGTCTGCTCGACCTGTTCGGCCGTGAGCTCGTTGGGCACGAAGGGGCTGATCGGGGCCTGGAGGGCGCTGGGGGCGACGAGGTCGGGGTGGTAGGCGTAGCGGCCGAAGTGCAGGATCTGCAGGGCGATCTTCCCGCCCGCGGCGTGCACCGCGTCGGTGACCACGCGGTGCCGGTCGGCTTCTTCCTCGGTGGTCAGCATCGCACCGCCTTCCCAGGGGCGTCCGGCCTCGTTGGGGGCGATGCCGCCGGTGACGATCAGGCCGACGCCCCCACGGGCGCGCTCGGCGTAGAAGGCGGCCATCCGCTCGTAGCCGTGGGGGGCTTCTTCCAGGCCGACGTGCATCGAGCCCATGATCACGCGGTTGGGCAGGGTGGTGAAGCCGAGGTCGAGTGGGCTGAGCAGGTGCGGGTAGCGGCTGCTGCCGGGGGTGGCGCTCATCGACGTCTCCTGGGGCGCGGGCTGGGTGTCGTGGTTACCGCAGGGTAAGGGGACGGGTCGATCGGTTGCAACTAGTTGCATAAAGCGGGGGAAGCCCAGCGGCCACGGCCCGAACCGGCCGCCCTGCGGCTCGGACCTGCCGCCCCGGACCGAACCGACCGAACGCCGCGCGGACGGCGGGACGCCCGCGTATCGTCGTGTCCCGGACATCGCGGGCTCGGGAGAGGGGGCGGCCGTGCGGGGTGGTTCGGTGGCCGTGGTCGGGGGCAGCATCGCCGGGAGCGCGTTCGCCGGGGCCGCCGCCCGGCTGGGCGCGGAACGGGTCGTGGTGCTGGAACGCAGCCCGGGCCGACTGGAGGACCGCGGCGTGGGCATCTGCACCCACAACGACCGCTTCGACGAACTGGTCCGCGCCGGGCACCTCGCCGCGGACACCCGCCGCCACCGCCTCACCGTCCGCCGCTGGACCACCCGGGGACCGGCCGACGAGGGCGACGGCCCGGACGGGCGCGGGCGGGTGCTCTGGGACCAGCCGTTCCCGTTCCACTCCCACCACTGGGCCGTCCTCTGGCAGGCCCTGCGCGAGCGCAAACCCGAGCAGGTCGAGTACCGGCTGGGCACCACCGTCACCGCGGTCGGCGGCGACGAGCAGGGCGCCTGGGCCGAGGACGCCGACGGCGGCCGCCATGCCTACGACCTGGTGATCGGCGCGGACGGCTACCGCTCGGTGGTCCGCGCCGCCGTCTGCCCGCAGGCCGCGCCCGAGTACGCCGGGTACGTGTGCTGGCGCGGCAGCTACGACGCCGCACTGCTCGACGGGCTTCCCGGCGGGGCCGCGGTCTGGCCGGAGGAGGAGTGCATCACCGTCTGCTACCGCGGCGGACAGGTCGTGATCTACCGCATCCCCGGGCTGGACCCCGGCCGCACCCAGGTGAACTGGGTCTTCTACGCACCTACCCCGGCCTGGCTGCGCCTGGACGGCCCGACCAGCCTCCCGGCGGGCGCCCTCACCGACGGGCGGCTGGACGAGCTGCGGCAGCTCGCGGAGCGGCACCTGCCGCCGTACTGGGCCGGGCTGGTCACCCTCACCCCGCGTGAACGGACCTTCCTGCAGCCCGTCTACGACCTGGCGACCCCGCGCCGCACGGCCGGGCGGCTGCTCATCGGCGGGGACGCGGCCACCGTCGTGCGCCCGCACAACACGAGCGGGGCGGTGAAGGCTATGCAGGACGCACACGCCTTCGAGCAGGCCGGACGGGCCGCCGGCTCCTGGTCGTCCCTACTGGCCGCGTACGACCGCGAACGGAGCGCGGCCGGCCGGGAGTTGGTGGACCTGGGCCGGACGCTCGGCCGGGCGCAGGTCACCGAGGCACCGGACTGGTCGACCATGGACGAGCCCGCGATGACCGCCTGGTGGCAGCACCAGCTCACCGGCAGCGGGGGTTTCGGCGGCCACGCGCTCGGACGGACCGAACCTTCCGCGTGACCACCGAAACCCGCCGGCTCCGGCGCGAGGATCAGACGTTGACGCCGTAGTCGGTCGCGATGCCGCGAAGGCCGGAGGCGTAGCCCTGGCCGATGGCGCGGAACTTCCACTCGGCGCCGTTGCGGTACAGCTCTCCGAAGACCATCGCGGTCTCGGTCGAGGCGTCCTCGGACAGGTCGTAGCGCGCGATCTCCTGGCCGTTGGCCTGGTTGACGATCCGGATGAACGCGTTGCGGACCTGACCGAAGCTCTGCAGCCGGGCGTCGGCGTCGTAGATCGACACCGGGAAGACCACCTTGGCCACGTCGGCCGGCACCCGGTCCAGGTCGACCTTGATCTGCTCGTCGTCGCCGTCGCCGCCACCGGTCAGGTTGTCGCCGCTGTGCTCGACCGAACCGTCGGGGCTGCGAAGGTTGTTGAAGAACACGAAGTGCTGGTCCGAGATCACCTTGCCGAGCGCGTTGCACAGCAGCGCACTGGCGTCCAGGTCGTAGTCGGCCCCGGTGGTGGTGCGCACGTCCCAGCCGAGACCCACGATCACGGCGCTCAGACCGGGCGCCTCCTTGCTCAGCGAGACGTTGCCGCCCTTGGCCAGTGAAACTCCCACAATGCCCTCCTCTGATCTCTCCCTGCGGACGAATCTACAACACTGTAGAGATCACGAGAATCCGCCTGAAGGCGGGCTCCGCCCCGGGAATTTCTCCGGGTCCTTTTCAGGGACTCCGACGGGAACCGATCGAGGGGAACCCGAGGCCGGACCGACCGGACCGACCGGGGCGCCGGGGCGGTGCGGCCGACCTAGACTGGCGGTGGTTCCCCGATTCCCGGTTCCCCCGGCTGCGGCGCCCTCGCGGGAGGTTCCCATGCGCCAGCGGTACAGCTTCCACGTCGACCAGGGCGGACACTCCGTGACCGTCAACGTCCGCTCCGGCTGGATCACCGAGACCGAGCTGCTGGTGGACGGCAAGGAGTGCGCCTTCCACCGCGTCCACGGGCACGGCAGCTACCCGCTGACCCTCGCCGCCCAGCTCGCCGAGGAACCGCCCCGGCCGCTCGCGGTGACCCTGGACCGCACCGGCAGTGCCGAGCAGCCGCTCTCCTGCGTCCTGGAGCTCGCCGGCACCGAACTCCCCATGCCGGAGCACGCGGCCCGCTGAAACCGTCCGTGCGGGTGGTTTGCCCGTGAATGCGCCGAAACCCTACGATCTCCCATTCGCATGTTCCACCCTCCCCCATGAGAGCCCCGCATGCCCTCCTCCGCGACCCCCCACGCCTCGGGCTGCCCCGACGCCCCGGACTCCCCCGACGCCTTCGCCGTCTTCGACGACCTGCTGCGCGAAGCGATGACCGGAGCCGAGCGCTTCGGCCACCGCCGGCACGTCCGCCTCACCTGGCTCGCGGTCCGCCGGCACGGCGCCGCCACCGCCCTCGGCCTGATCGGCGACGGCATCCGGCGCACCGCCACCAAGGCCGGGGCGCCGCAGAAGTTCCACGTCACCATGACCCGGGCCTGGGTCGAGCTGGTGGCCCACCACGCCGACGGCGCACCGGTTTTCGAGGAGCGCGAGGACTTCGAGGCGTTCGCGGCCCGCCATCCCGAGCTGCTCGACAAGGAGCTGCTCGCCCGCCACTACCGGCCCGGAACGCTCGCGAGCGAGCAGGCCCGGACCAGCTGGGTCGAACCGGACCTGACGCCCTCCCCCTGGGCCGATCAGCCGTCCTGACACTCCGTCAGAATCTCTTCGACCACCTTCCGTGCCCGTTCCGCGTCCTCCGCGACCAGCCCGATCCGGGTACGGCGGTCGAGCACGTCGGCGGCGTCCAGCGCGCCCTCGTGGGTGACCGCGTACGCGATCTCGGCGCGCGTGACGTCCAGACCCTCGGTCACCGGCACCGACTCCCCCGCCGCCAGCACCTCGTGGGCGGCGCCGCCGTGCCGGGCGAGCAGTGAGGAGGGCACCTTCTGCGCGGGCAGGGGTCGACTGTCCCGGTGTCCGGGGGCGCCGACCAGTGGCAGCCGCGCCGTCCAGCAGGTCCGAGCGGGCAGACCGCGCAGCCGGACGGCGGCATCCACCGCGTCCTCGGCCATCCGGCGGTAGGTGGTGAGCTTGCCGCCGACCACGGTGACCAACCCGGACGGGGACTCCAGCACCGCGTGCTCGCGCGAGATGTCGGCGGTGCTGCCGCCCCCGGTGTCGATCAGCGGGCGCAGCCCGGCGTAGGCCCCGCGCACGTCCGCCCTGGTCAGCGCGGTGGCGAGGGCGGCGTTGACGGTGTCGAGGAGGAAGGTCAGCTCGGCCTCGGCGGGCTGCGGCTCGTCCGGGATCGGGCCCGGGGCGTCCTCGTCGGTCAGGCCGATCGCGACCCGGCCGAGCTGCTGCGGCAGGGCGAACACGAAGCGGCTGGTCGAGCCGGGCACCGGCACGGTGAGGGCGGCGGTCGGATTCCCCAGCATCCCCGCGTCCACCAGGACATGGGTGCCACGGCTCGGACGCAACGTGATCGAGGTGTCCACCTCACCCGCCCAGACGCCGGTGGCGTTGACCACCGCGCCCGCCCGGACGGCCAGTTCCTGTCCGGTCAGCGTGTCGACGAGCCGGGCGGAGGTGCCGGTCACCGCCTCGGCCCGGACCCTGGTCAGCACGCTCGCGCCGTACTGCGCGGCGGTTCGCGCCAGGGCGACCACCAGCCGTGCGTCGTCCACGAGTTGGCCGTCGTGCGCGACGAGCGCGCCGCGCAGGCCCGCGGTCCGGACGCCCGGCACCAGCTGTCGAGTGCGGGCCGCGTCGATCCGGCGCATCCGGGGCAGCAGCGCGCCCGGCGTGCCGGCGCTGACCCGCAGCGCGTCGCCGGCGTGGAAGCCCGCGCGGATCAGCGCGCCCTGCCCGGGGCGCAGCAAGTCCGGGAGCAGAGGCACCAGTTGGGGCAGCGCGCGGATCAGGTGCGGGGCGGTGCGGGTCATCAGCACGCCGCGCTCGACCGCGCTCTCCCGGGCCACCTTGATCCTGCCGGAGGCGAGGTAGCGCAGTCCGCCGTGCACCAGCTTGGAGCTCCAGCGGCTGGTGCCGAAGGCCAGGTCGCGGGACTCGACCAGCACCGTGCGCAGGCCGCGCGAGGCGGCGTCCAGGGCCACCCCGGCGCCGGTGACACCGCCGCCGATCACCAGCAGGTCGATGTGCGGGTCGTCGCCGAGCGCCTCGAGTTCCAGCGTGCGGCGTGCGGCGTTGAGTCGGCTGGTCCCCGCGAAGGGGCCGACGGCGGGCGTCGTCATGGTGCGAGGTATCCGTTCAGCGCTCTGGCCAGTTCGCGCCGCCAGGCCGCCTCTGGCAGCAGGGAGGCGACCATGCGGTGCGACTGGACGGTGGACTGGGCGATCAGCAGGACCATGGCGGCCAGTTCGAGCGGCTCCCCGGCGCGGACCGAGCCGTGCGCCTGGCCCCGCTCGATGCCGCTGCGCAGCGCCTCCAGCAGGCCGCGCTGGCTGGCGCCGAGCCGCTCGACCACGTACTCGAGCAGCAGGTCGGAGTCCTCGGAGTGGAGCAGCGCGCCGAGCACCGGGTGGTCGCGCAGCCGGACGGCGACCTCGACGACCCGTTCCACGAGGGTCTCCCGGTCCTGGACGTCCAGCGAGGCGCCCTCCAGGGTGGCCAGGATCTCCCGGGTGAGCAGCGCGCCGATCACCGCCCGGACGTCCGGCCAGCGCCGGTAGACGGTCGGCCGGCTGACCCCGGCGCGGCGCGCGATCTCGGCCAACTGCGTGCGGCGCACGCCGAGGTGGACGAGCAGGTCGGCGGCGGCGTCCAGGATCGCGTCGTCGGTGCTGCGGGGCTGCCCGGCTGCTGCCGCCGGCTCGGCGTTACTACTTGACATGATGTGTGAAACTGTAACGCATGGCACCTGAGACGCAAGCGGGACCGGCGGGCGCCGCTCTTCCGCTCCCCCCGATGAAGTGGGACGCCTGGGGCGACCCGGCCCTGGCCAAGGAGCTGTCCGCCGACATCAAGGGACTGCTCGCCGCGGCCCTCGGCGTCACCGGCGACGCAGCCCCCGGGCCGAGCGCCGAGGAGGTCGTACTGCACCCGTCCCGGACCTCCGCCGAGGACCTCAAGGCACTCGCCGCCGCCGTCGGCGAGACCCACGTCAGCACCGCCGACGCCGACCGCCTGCCGCGCGCCGGCGGCAAGTCCACCCCCGACCTGCTGCGCCGCCGCAGCCGCGAGCCGCAGGACGCGCCCGACGCCGTCGTGCTGCCCGGCAGCGAGCAGGAGGTCGCCGCCGTCCTCGCGGCGTGCGCCGAACGCCGCATCGCCGTCGTCCCCTTCGGCGGCGGCACCAGCGTCGTCGGCGGCCTCGACCCCGAGCGCGGCCCCTTCCACGCCGTCGTCTCGCTCGACCTGCGCCGCTTCGACGAACTGCTCGACCTGGACGAGACCTCCGGCGAGGCCGTCCTCGGCGCCGGCCTCACCGGCCCGGCCGCCGAAGCACTGCTCGCCGAACGCGGTTGGGAACTCGGCCACTACCCGCAGAGCTTCCGCTACGCCACCATCGGCGGCTTCGCGGCCACCCGCTCCTCCGGTCAGGACTCCGCCGGGTACGGGCGCTTCGACGAGATGGTGCGCGGCCTGCGGGTGGTCACCCCTGCCGGGGTGCTCGACCTCGGCCGCGCCCCCGCCTCCGCCGCCGGCCCCGACCTGCGCCAGCTCTTCCTCGGCTCCGAGGGCACCCTCGGCGTGATCACCGCCGTCCGGCTGCGCGTCCACCCGCTGCCCGCCGTCAAGGCCTACGAGGCGTGGAGCTTCCCCGACTTCGCCACCGGGACGGCCGCGCTGCGCGCCGTCGAGCAGCAGGGCACCGGCCCGACCGTGATCCGGCTCTCCGACGAGGCCGAGACCATGGTCAACCTCGCCATGACCGAACAGATCGGCGGCAGCCCGACCGTCAGCGGCTGCCTGGCCGTCACCGTCTTCGAAGGCAGCGCCGAACAGGTCGCCGCCCGGCACCGTGCCACCCGCGAGGCGCTGCTCGCCGCCGGCGCCACCTCGCTCGGCGAAGCCCCCGCCCGGGCCTGGGAACACGGCCGGTTCAACGCGCCCTACCTGCGCGACTCACTGCTCGGCGCGGGGGCGCTGTGCGAAACCCTGGAGACGGCCGCCGGCTGGGGCCGACTGCCGGCCCTGCGGGCCGCCGTCACCGAGGCACTCACCGCCGCCCTGCCCGGCGCGCTCGTGCTCTGCCACATCTCGCACGTCTACCCGACCGGTGCCTCGCTCTATTTCACCGTCGTCGCCGCCCTCGGCGAGGACCCGCTCACCCGCTGGGGCGCCGCCAAGCGCGCCGCCGGGGACGCCATCGTCGGCGCGGGCGGCACCATCACCCACCACCACGCCGTCGGCGCCGACCACCGGCCCTGGATGACCGACGAGCTCGGCGACCTGGGCGTCCGCATCCTGCGCGCCGTCAAGGCCGAGCTCGACCCGGCGGGCATCCTCAACCCCGGCAAGCTGATCCCATGAGCCGGGCTCATGGGGCGGACGGCCCGAGAACCGTCCGCAGGGTCGCCGTTCTCACCAACCCGGCGGCGGGCGCCGGCCACGCCGGCCCCGCCGCGGAGCGGGCCGTCGCCCGCCTGCGCTCCCTCGGCATCGACGCCGAACCCCACGCCGGGCGCTCCGCCGACGACGCCGTCCGCCTCGCCCGCGAAGCGGCCGCGGACGGTGTGGACGCGGTCGCCGTGGTCGGCGGTGACGGCATGATCAACCTCGCCCTGCAGGCCCTCGCCGGCACCACCGTCCCGCTCGGCGTGATACCGGCCGGCACCGGCAACGACCACGCCCGCGCGTACGGCCTCCCGCTCGACGCCCCCGAGGCCGCCGCCGACATCATCGCCGCCGGCCGCATCCGCACCGTCGACCTCGGCCGGGTCACCGGTCCGGACGGGTCCGTCCGCCGGTTCGGCTCCATCCTCGCCACCGGCTTCGACTCCCTGGTCAGCGACCGCACCAACCGCCTGCGCTGGCCACGCGGCCGGATGCGCTACAACCTCGCCATCCTCATCGAGTTCGCCAACCTGCGCCCGCTCCCGTTCCGGATCACTCTCGCCGACGGCACCGTCATCGAACGCGACCTCACCCTCGCCGCCGTCGGCAACACCCGCAGCTACGGCGGCGGCATGCTCATGTGCCCGGACGCCCTCCCGGACGACGGCCTACTCGACGTCACCCTCGTCGACGCCATGCCCCGCCTGCGCATCGCCCGGTTCTTCCCCACCCTCTTCAAAGGCACCCACACCACCCGCCCCGAGGTCACCACCCTGCGCACCGAGTCCCTGCGCATCGATTCCCCGGGCATCACCGCCTACGCCGACGGAGAATTCATCGCACCCCTGCCGGTCGAGGTCGCGGTGGAAAGGAACGCCCTGCACCTGCTGGTGCCGTGACCCGATGCCGCGGTCCGGTCCGCCGACCTCCTGGCCTGCTGGTCGGCCGGACCGGGGCACCGGTCATCCGTCCTCATGGGAAGAGGCGCGCCGGCCGCTCGAACGCCGACCGGTCCGGCTGCCAGGACGGTCCGCCGGGATCACCGACAGGACGTCATCGCTCACGTCCCGGCTTCCTTCCTCACGGCCGCCGCACCGGGTTGGCCGCCTCGACCCGCCGCGCCCAGCGGCGGACCAGCGGGTTGGCGTCGTGGTCCGGGGAACCGTCGAGGATGTCCACGCCCGCCGTGGCACCCGGGCCGGCGCTCATGACCGCGTTGAGCAGGTAGCCCAGCAGCGCGCCGAGGTCCCTTCGACGGGCGTCCGGGGTGCCGAGCACCTGCCAGGCCCAGCCGACGGCCACCGCCGCCACCCGCCGGTCCTCCCAGGCCCGCCCCCGCCGGGCGTCCGCGATCACCTGCCGCCGCACACTCCTCGGCAACGCCCCCCACAGCTCCCGCGCGTTGCTCCGCGGCACCTGCCCCCGCTGCATCATGCTGCTCCCCCGTTCCGTCGAACGTTACCGAATACCGTCGGACGCCGTCGGACGCCGCCGGGCACCGTTATCGGCCCCGGAGGATACGGCAGTTCAGGTCCGATCACCCGCCCAGGCGGCGGCGCCAGAGCAGGGGGCGTATCTCGATCGCGTGCGACGGGTCGCCGTTCCAGACCGTGGGCAGGCCGGCGGCGGTGAGGGCGGCGACAACCTCGTGGCCGACGGCCGTGGCGGTCGACGGGGAGCCGTCGAAGCCGCCGTAGAGGAGAGACAGGCCGTGGCCGGCGGCGGCGGATTCGGTGCACTGGGAGTGGAAGTAGACGAAGCCGCGGGCGTCCGGGGCGCCGGCCGCGCCGATCTCTGCCTCGCCGCAGGACCGGCAGCAGGTGAAGTCCTCCCGGGCCGTGATGCCGCTCGCCTCCAGGGCGGCGAAGGCGTGGGCGAGGCGCTCCGGATCGGTGTCGCCGATCCAGCCGGTCTGCTCGCCGACGCGCTCCAGCCAGAGCCGGTCGGCGAGTTGCTCGGCCTGCGCACGCGAGAGGGGACGGAGGCCGCCCGACACCAGGTACTCCTCGGCCTCCTCGGCCAGCCGGGCGCGGTCGGTGTAGCCGCAGGCCAGGGTCAGGCGCAGCCGGTCCTCCAACTCCCGCCGCTCGCCCGCTCCCAGCTCCACCGGCGGTACGGGCTCCGGCACCGGGCCCATGTCGAGTAGCTGCCAGTCCAGGCCGTCACCCCAGCCCGCCTCGCCGCGCGCCCAGGCCGTCATCGCCTCGGCCACCGGCCCGGGCCCGTCCAGCCGCACCTCGAAGTGCCGCTGGGCGGAGCCGTCGCGGTGCTCCAGCGTGTAGCCCTCGCCGTCGGAGTGCCACACCTGGATGTATACGTCCGGCAGGTCCGGTATCCGCTCCAGGACGAGGAAGCGGTCGTCCTCCGCGCCGATGCCCCGGACCAGTCCCGCCAACTCGTCCGCGCTCGGTCGGGAACGCCGCTTCCCGTCGTTCGTCTGCACCGTGATCGCCAGCATGGGGCCACCCTTGCACACCCCACTGACAATCGCGCCGCCCGATCCCGCAGTTCAGGCCCGGTGCGAGCGGGGCCGGTCGGCCAGGTGCGCGACGGCCTCCGCCGCCTGGGCGGCGAACCTCGCGCCATCCACGGCCAGGCGATCGGACGGCGCCGACGCTCTTGGTGCCGGTGGGTTCGCCGGCTCCCGGTCGGCGCTGAGGACCCGTGACCCGGTGTCGGTGATATCGGTGACGTCGGTGCTGACGGTGATCCGGTCGGAGGCGGTCCACACGGCCGACCGGAAGGCCCGGTCCCCTCCCCTAGGACAGACGGTCCTCGCGGCGCAGCCGGAAGACCACGTTGCGGCGCAGCGGACCGTCCGGGGCGGCGGGGTCGTCGAAGTCCTCAGCGGGGTCGTGGGTCATGCCGAGGCGGCGCATCACCGACTGGGAGCGCTGGTTGGCGGCCGTGGTGATGGCGAGGACCTCGGGGAGGCCGAGGGCGTCGAAGCCGTACGCCAGGACGGCGCGGGCCGCCTCCGTGGCGTAGCCGTGTCCCCAGGCGGAGCGGGCCAGGCGCCAGCCGATCTCGACGCCGTCGACCGGGTCCGTCTCCTCGATGTCGTCCAGGCCCACGAAGCCGACGAACTCGCCGCTGTCCCGTACTTCGACGGCCAGCCAGCCGTACCCCCGCCGCTCGATCGCCGCTTCGAAGCGTGCCACCGACGCGTCGCTCCGCTCCCGGGTGAGCGGGCCGCCCAGGTGCTCGCGGACCTCGGGGTCAGCGTTCATCGCGGCCCACGGGACGAGGTCCGACTCGCGCCAGCGGCGGATCAGCAGGCGTTCGGTGCGCAGCTCGGTCAGCGGTCGGTTCAGCGGTTCGGCCTGCGGTCGGTTCAGCGGTTCGTTCATGCGGCCAACCCAACGGCATCCTGACCTCTCGGGCAAACGGAAATAACTCCGGTGCCGGGACGGCCGCCCGTCGGGTAGCGTACGGAGCATGTCGAGCCCTGAGGCATCCAGGGTGGGGACTTTCGGTCACGCCGTCAGCCCCCTGAACCCCCGCAGCCGTTGAAGCGCTGAGCGCTGAAATGCCGTGCGCGAGCGCGGGCCCGGCCGCGAAAGCGTGCGCCCTCGGGGGCTGAGCGCGGTGACGAGACGCCGTTCCTCGTTGCTTCTCCTCGTTCCGGAGCCCCTCGATGCCCCTTCCGCTCTATCTGCTCGCCCTGGCCGTCTTCGCCATGGGCACCTCGGAGTTCATGCTCGCCGGTCTGCTGCCGGACCTCGCCGACGATCTCGGCGTCACCGTCGGCACGGCGGGCGGCCTCACCTCGGCTTTCGCGGTCGGGATGGCCGTCGGCGCGCCGCTGATGGCCGCGCTCGCCCGCAGCCGGCCGGGGCGCGGCAGCCTGCTCGGGTTCGTCCTGGCGTTCGCGGCGGCTCACGCCGTGGGCGCCCTGACCTCGAGCTTCCCGGTGCTGTTGTCGACCCGGGTGGTGGCCGCGCTAGCCGACGCCGGGTTCCTCGCCGTGGCGATGACCACGGCCGCCGCGCTGGTCCCGGCGGACCGGAAGGGGCGAGCGCTCGCCGTACTGCTGTCGGGGACGACGGTGGCCACGGTCGCCGGGGTCCCGGGCGGTTCGGTCCTCGGCGCGCTGTGCGGGTGGCGCGCCGCGTTCTGGGCCGTCGCCGTGCTCTGCCTGCCCGCCGCCGTGGGCCTCGTCTGGGGTCTCCCCGCCCGTCCCACGACCGCGCGCGGGCCCCACGCCCCGTCCCTGCGCACGGAGTTCCGGCAGCTGGGCCGTCCGCGGCTGCTCCGTGCGATGCTGCTCGCCGCTCTCGTCAATGCGGCGACCTTCGGCGGCTTCACCTTCCTCGCCCCTGTCGTGACCGGCCCCGCCGGGCTCGGCGCACTGTGGGTGCCGGTCGTGCTGGTGCTGTTCGGCGCCGGGTCCTTCGTCGGCGTCACCGCCGCGGGACGGCTGGCGGACCGCCGCCCCGGTCTGGTCCTCGCCACCGGCGGCCCGCTGCTGCTGGCCGGCTGGCCCACGGCGGCCGTCCTCGCGGACCGACCGGCCGTCCTGCTGCCCCTGGTGTTCCTGCTGGGCGCGCTGTCCTTCGCCGTCGGCGGCACGCTGATCACCGGGGTGCTGTACGAGGCGGCCGGAGCGCCCACCATGGCCGGCGCCTACGCGACCGCCGCCCTCAACCTCGGCGCCACCGCCGGCCCGCTGCTCGCCGCGACCACGCTCGGCTCGGCGGCCGGCGACCTCGGCCCGCTCTACACCGCCGGCCTCCTGGTGGCGACGGCCCTGCCGATCGCCGCCGTCCGACCCGGAGCCGGTTAGCGGTACCGTGCCGCCGTCCGACCACGGCGGCACGGCGCGGGTCCACGGGGTCGACCGCGGACCGCTCGAAGGAAGCTCGAGGGGCCCGCGACCTCCCGCCCGTGGGCCGCCCGGCCGGGCCGCCGACCGACGATGCCGCCAACCGGTTATTCCCCGGCGGGAATTGTCCGGCTGCGGGGCCATCCCCAGGATGGGTCGCACCGAGACCGGCCGAACACCACAGGAGTCCGCCATGACCACCGGTACGCCCATCGCCACCGGCACATCCATCGCCACCAGCGCCCAGCAACTCGCCGACCGCTACGCCGCGTTGTGGACCGAGCCCGACGCTGTTGCCCGCCGGTCGGCGGTCGAGCGGTTGTGGGCCGTGGGCGGCGTGCACCTCCTGCACCCGCCTGTCGAAGCCCGGGAGGCAGCCGCGCGGGTCGGGTTCGCGGAGCCGGTCCTGGAGGCGCGCGGCTACGAGGAGTTGGAGTTCCGGGTAGCCCGCGCCCACGAGGAGTTCGTGGCGCCCGGCGAGTTCACCTTCCGGGCCCGGCCGGACGCCGTGCGGCTGCGGGACGTCGTCCGCTTCACCTGGGAGATGGTGCCCGTCGGCGGTGGCGAACCGGTCGGCAGCGGGGTGGAGTTCGTCGTCCTGGACACCGACGGCCGGATCACCGCCGACTACCAGTTCCCGGGGCTCTGAGCGGCCGCTCCCGCTATGCCGCGGCCGCTCCCCGCAACGCCTCGGCGGTGGCCGCGTCCGCCGGCAGGAAGGCTTCCAGTTTCAGTTCGGCGAGGGTGACGTCCACGGCGGTGGCGAAGGTGGTGACCGTTGTCATCAGACGCAGCTCGCCGAGCGAGGTGCGCAGCTCGAGCGGGACGGCGAAGCCCAAGTGCTGTTCTCCCACCTCGGTTTCTGGAACGTACGAGCTCAACTCCGCGTGCAGTTCGCCGAGATGCCGGGTGCGTTCGACGATGTGGCGGGCCCAGGCGGCGAAGTTGAGGATGTGCGGGGCGAGGCCGTCCGGGTGCAGGGCGAGCCGGTAGGCGTTGGTGCCGGGGCCGACGAGCCGCGGGTCGGCGCCTGCGGTGATCACGTCCAGGGCGGCGTTGGCGGCCACCACGTCACCTCGGTGGTCCACGACGAGTGCCGGGTACGGGAGGTGGCCGGCCAGGATGTGGCCGATCGCTTCCCGCACCGGTGCCAGCGTCGGCCCGTCCAGCGGTGTCTCCGGGTAGACGGGTGCGTAACCGGCGGCCAGCAGCAGCTCGTTGCGGTCCCGCAGCGACAGGTCGAGCGATTCGGCGAGCCGGACGACCATGCCCCGGCCCGGCACGGAGCGGCCGGACTCGATGAAGCTCAGGTGCCGCTGGGTCGTTCCCGCTCGGGTGGCGAGGTCGAGCTGGCTCAGGCGGCGGCTGGTACGGCGCTCACGCAGCGTTTGGGAGAAGTCCACGGCACCAGCCAACCGCGGGCGGCCGCGGCCCGCCATTCCCCCGGGGGAATTGAGGCCATTCGCCCCGGCCGCCAGCATCGACGCCATGGACATCGGTGTTTTCCTCCCCACCGGCCAGGACCAGTGGGCCGCGCACGGCCCCCGCGACCTGGTCGCATTCGCCTGCCGCAGCGAAGAGTTGGGCTTCTCCTCGCTGTTCGTCAACGACTCCCTGCTGAGCCCGAGGATCGAACCGCTCACCATGCTGGCGGCCGCCGCCGCGGTGACGGAACGCGTCCGGCTGGGCACCGGCGCCCTGCTGCCGGTCCTGCGCCGCCCGGTGCAGGCCGCGCAGACGCTGGCCTCGGTGGACCAGTTGTCCGGCGGCCGGCTGACGGTCGCGGTCGGCGCCGGCTTCCCGGGGCGCTTCGGCCGCCCGCTGCACGAGCTGTCCCAAGTGCCGTGGGAGCGCCGCTTCGCCCGGCTGGACGAGACGGTCGCCCTGTGGCGGGCGCTCTGGGCCGGGGCGAAGGAGTTCCACGGCGAGTTCCACTCCTTCGCCGAACTCCCGCCCGCCACCAGGCCGTTCCACGAGCAGGGGCCGCCCGTCTGGCTCGGCGGCGCGACCCCGGCGGCCCTGGCCCGAACCGGGCGCCACTACGACGGCTGGCTGCCCTATCCGCCCGACCCGGCCGACTACGCCACCGGGCTCGCCGCCGTCCGGGCGACGGCCCGCCAGGCCGGACGCACACCGGAGGCCGTCAGCCCCGCCCTCTTCGTCAACGTCCGGATCGACCGCGACACGGAAGCCGCCCGCCGGGCCATGGACGCCTACACCCGCTCCAACTACGGCCTGCCGCTGGCCGAGACGGAGCAGATCCAGGCGTTCGCCCTAGGCACGCCGGACGAGGTGGCCGCCAAGCTCACCCGGTACACGTCGGCCGGTGCCCGGCACCTGGTGGCCCGCCTCGGGGCGCTCGAACTGGCGGATCAGCGGGAGCAGTTGGAGAGGCTGGCCGCTCTCACACTCCCCGGGTCGCCGTGATCCTCCCGTCCGCGACGGCGGCCACCAACTCGCGGTGATCCACCTCCGTCCGGTCCGCGTACCGCACCGCGAACTCGGCCACCGCCTCCGCGAAGGTGTCCGCGCTGCCGAGGTAGCCGGCGATGGCGAGGCGGTCGCCGGTGCGGGCGTGGGCGCGGGCGAGGGTGCGGCCGCAGAGGTCGGCGTAGGCGCGCAGGCCGGAGGGCTTCATGTCGCCGACCTCGACCGAGCCCTTCATGTCACGCAGTTGGCGGCCGTAGAAGTGGCGCCCGGCGGGGCCGGTGGTCCAGCCGAGGAAGATGTCGCTGGCGGCCTGCATAAGGTGCTGGCCGGTGACCACCCGGCGGCCGCCGTGGTGAGGGGCGACCTCGGCGTCCACCTTGGCGGGCGGCAGGTGGTCCTCCAGTACCGACCGGCCGGCCTCTTTGAGTTGCAGGAACAACGGGTCGCGGCCGTCCCGGCCCTCCAGCAGGACGATGAAGCAGCGGGTGCCGACGCTGCCGACACCGACCACCTTGGTGGCCGCGTCGACGAAGCGGTAGCGGTCCAGCAGGACACGGCGGCTCTCGGCGAGGGTGCCCCGGTAGTCGCTGAACACCTTGCCGATGCCGCGCAGTTCGGTCTTCTTCAGCGGCTCGATCAGCGGTGGCGCGCTGATGATCCGGCGCCGCCCGTCCCGTTCCTCGGTGAGCTTGCCGAAGGCCTGCAGGCTGGTACGGCGCCGGGCGTGCGCGAATTGGGCCTCGGCGCGCTTGCGCTGCCGGGGCTTGCCCAGCAGCGGCAGCAGCTGCGCGGTGTCCACCCGGGCGTACCAGACGTCGAGTTCACCCAGGCCCGCCAGGCGTCGCATCGCGGTCGCGTAGCCCTCGACGGCGGTGCGGGCGGCGCGGCGCACGCGCTCCTCGTCCTGGCCGTTGTCGCGGGCCGCGACGGCAACGCTGGCGGCGAGGCGTTTGACGTCCCACTCGAAGGGGCCGGGGTAGGTCTCGTCGAAGTCGTTGACGTCGAAGAGCAGGGCGCGTTCCGGCGAGGCGTACACGCCGAAGTTCACCAGGTGGGCGTCGCCGCAGAGTTGGACGGTGAGACCGGTGTCGGGCACGGCCCCGAGGTCGGCGGCCATCACGGCGGCGGCGCCGCGCAGGTAGCTGAACGGGCTTTCGGCCATCCGCCCGTAGCGGATCGGCAGCAGCCGGGTGACCCGGTCCTCGCCCTGCCGTTCCAGCACGCCGAGCGGGTCGGGCCGGTCCGCGGCCGGGATCCACCGGCCGTGGTCGGAGCGGGAGACGCGGTCGCGGGCGGCCCGGCCGCGGCGGCGGCGTTCGGCGGGAGTGGTCATGCGGCGGCTCCATCCGTCGGTGGGCGCTGCCCGCGACGCCGGGCGGCCGGCGGGTGCCCCTCTCCGCGACGCTAGGACACGAGTGCCGGAGGGCGCAGCGCACGCCCTCCGGCACTCGGCCGTCCGAGTGAAACCGGGCGGTTCACCGCAGGACGGCTCACCGCACCGATCACCCCGCCGCTCACCGGGCCGACTCACCGCACGGTTCACTGCACCGTGAAGTCCGCCATCATCGCCATGTCCTCGTGCTCCAGGTTGTGGCAGTGCAGCATGTACGCCCCCGCGTAGTCGGTGAAGCGCACCAGTAGCTCCACTGCCTCGGCCGGGCGCAGGTCCACGGTGTCCTTCCACCCCGCGTCGTAGGGGCCCGGGTTCGCGCCGTTGCGTCCGATCACCTGGAAGTGGTCCAGGTGGACGTGCACGGGGTGGTGCAGGTCGGACGAGAAGCGCCAGCGCTCGATCGTCCCGAGGGCGGGCGTGGCGATGTTCTGGCCTGGGTGGTAGGGCTCGCCGTTGATGGTCCAGCCGTCGCTGCGGCTGCGGCGGAAGGTGAAGTCGCGGGTGGTGACGGCGGCGGAGGCGTCCAGGCCCTCGACGGCGGCGAGCTTGTCGGGCACCGTCGCGTCGTCGTTCACCTGCTTCGAGGAGACGTCGAACCGCATGACCTCGGCCGTCCGACCACTGCCGAAGCGGTTGACCAGGCGCACCAGGGTGCCGGGCGCGTAGCGCGAGAAGTCGACCACGACGTCGAAGCGTTCGGCGGGAGCGATCTCGATGCCGTCGTGGGCGACCGGGGCGGCGAGCAGGCCGCCGTCGGAGCCGATCTGGACCAGGGCGCCGCCGCCAGGGGGCTGCGGGTCGAGTTCGAGCCGGTAGAGGCGGGCGTTGGAGGCGTTGAGCAGGCGCAGCCGGTAGCGGGCGCGGTCGACGTCCAGACGGGGCCACGGCGCGCCGTTGACCAGGATGACGTCGCCGAGCACGCCGTTGGCGTAGCCGGCGGTGACGCCGGGCTCGCCGAGCGCGGGGTCGGTGGAGGGGTACTGAAAGGACCCGTCGGCGGCGAAGGAGCGGTCGGCGATCATCAGTGGCAGGTCGCGCTCGCCGCGCGGCAGCGGCAGGGCGCCCTCCTCGTCGTCCTGGACGAGGTGGAAGCCGGCCAGTCCGCGCCAGACTCCGGGGCCGGTGAAGCCCATCCGGTGGTCGTGGTACCAGAGGGTGGCGGCGCGCTGCCTGCCCGGGTAGGTGTGGCTTCGCTCGCCGACGATGCTGCGGCCCCCCGCGTGGCGCATCCCCGGCATGCCCTGCATACCGGCCATGCCCTGGGCGGCGTCGGCCGACGACCCGACGGGCAGCAGCAGGTCCACCGGGTAGCCGTCGCTGTCCGCCGGGGTGTGCCCGCCGTGCAGGTGGGTGACGGACGGCACCGGCAGCTCGTTGCGGTGCTTGACCACCGCCGCCCGCCCGGAGCGGGTGACCAGGGTCGGCCCGGGGAAGCTGCCCCCGTACGTCCAGGCCTCGGTCTTCACACCGGGGATGATCTCCAGCTTGGCGACCTGCTGGGTGATCTCGTAGTAGTCGCTGGTCCCGTCGGTGCGCACCGGATTCAGCACGGCCGGCACCGGAAGCGGGACCTGGAACGCCTCGGGCAGGTCGAGCCCGCTGCTCAGGAGCTGCCCGGGGCGGCCCTCGGCGAGCAGCCGGGCGGCCGAGGGGACGGCGACGGCGGCCAGCGCGCCCGCGCCGAGGACGGAGGCGCCGATGCCCAGGAACCGGCGACGCTTCACTTGGACACCTCCACTGGCCCGCCGGGGCGCGGCAGCAGTCCGCTGCCGTCCGGGCCCGCATCGGGCTGCCCCGTCCGGGCGGGCAGCGGCAGCCGCCAGGCTTCGACCAGGCCGAACAGGATGCCGCTGACCAGCAGCACGCCGAGGGTGACGTGCACGCCGACGGCCCGGGCGTAGCCGGCCGCGATCTGGCCGATGACCGCGACGTTGAGCAGGAGGGTCGTCCACAGCGGCCACAGCGGGCCGCGCCCGGGCCACCGCACCGCGACGGCGACCACCAGCTGGAGCACCACCACGGTGGCCAGCGTCATCGCGTTGCCCTCGTGGTCCTTCAGGGAGTCGAACGTGCCGTTGAGGAAGCTACTGGCCAGCATGACCTGGAGCAGGGCCAGCAGGGCCAGCACGGTGGCGGTGGTGCGCAGCAGGATCAGCGGCCAGCGGGCCGCGGGGACGGCAGGGGGACTGCTCATGTCGGGCTACTCTCTGCTTCGGCGGTCGGGCGGGGCGGGCGAGAGCGTAGCTGATCCGACATCACGATCAGTTCCAATAAAGTCCTTTGGGGCTTCCGGTTACCCCATTGCGCCTGCTCGTCCCGCCTTTGTCACCCGGACGAGTGATGCCCTTGAGTGGTTCTCAAGGGCATCCGTCATGAGCTTCTCTCCAGTGCGTCTCATGGGCTTCTCGCCGGGGCGCCTCATGAGGCGGTCTCATGGGGGACGCCATGAGACCGCCTCATGAGGACCTCATGCACTCCTCTCATGGGAGGGCCTCATGAGCTCGTCTCACGGGGCGGCCCCATGAGTCCCGCTCATCGCCCCACCGGCCTACTGCCGCGCCGCTCCCAGCGCCGCCGGACGGGTCCGCAGCAGCGCCCGGACCGGCAGCCCGGTCGCGCCGAGGCAGAGCAGCACGGCCCCTGCCGCCAGTGGCAGGGCGAGCATCGGCGGGACGTACGGGGAAGCGTTGGCGACGCCACGGGTGACCGGCACCAGCGTGATCCAGGCGATCACCGCGCCGACCGCCAGCCCGGTCGCGGCCACCAGCAGAGCCTCCCAGCGCATCATGTCGCGCACCTGGCGCCGGGTGGTGCCGGCCAGTCGCAGCAGCGCGACCTCGCGGCGGCGGTCCAGCACGGTCATCACCAGGGTGTTGGCGGCGCTGACGGCGGCGAACCCGCCGAGCACGCCGGCCATCACGGTGTTGGCCCAGCCGCTGAGCTCCATGTCCTTGTCGGCCTGGGCGACGAACCCGGCCCGGTCGGTCACGCTCGTCCCGGCCTGCGTGCCCAGCCCGGCGGCCACCGCCGTGCGGTCGGCGCCCGGCACGTCGGCGACCAGCACCTGGCTGTCGTACCCGGTGGTGACGTGCTCGGCCAGGGCCGCCCGGGGCAGCACCGCCTGGCCGACGCCGAGCCCGCGTTCGTACACGGCGACCACGGCGGGCCGGACGGCGGTGCCATCGCCGAGGCGCAGCGGGACGCGGTCGCCGACCTTGGCATCCAGGGCGTCGGCCAGGGTGGTGCTCAGGGCGATGGTGTCGGTGGCGCGGCCGAGGTCGGCGAGTGAGCCGCTGCGTACGCCCAGGTCGAGCACCTTGGGCAGCCGGGCCGGGTCGCCGTCGACGCCGAGCGCGGGGGCGGAGCTCAGCCGGCCGCCGCTCTCGAGGACCAGGCCGGTGCGGAGCACGCCGACGGCGGTGTCCACGCCGGGTACCTTGGCCGCCCGCTCGGCGGTCCCGGCGGGCAGGCCGGGGCCGGTGGTGCCGATCACGTGGTCGGCGGTGATGCCGGCCCGGACGTTCTCGCCGGTGGTGTGGCGCAGGGTGCTCTGCAGGATCAGCAGGGTGCCGCAGAAGGCGGTGACCAGGACGATCGGGGTGATCGCGGAGGCCAGCCGGCGGGCGTTGGCGCGGGTGTTGTCGGCGGCCAGCGAGCCGGGCGCGCCGCCGGCCCGCAGCGGGGCGCCGAGCACGGCGGCGGCGATCCGGGCCACCCACGGGCCGAGCAGGGCGACGGCCGTCATGAAGCACATGACCACGCCGAGCGCGGTCTGGGCGGCCTTGGCGCCGTCGAGGGAGGCGGCGAGGGCGGCGACGGCGATGCCGCCGCCGGTGAAGACCAGTCCGAGGAGGGTGCGCACCTTGCCCGGGCGGGGCGCCTCGACGGCGGCCTCGCCGAGTGCCTCGGCGGCGCGCAGCTTGGACGGTCGGCGGGCGGCCAGGAAGCCGGCGGTCAGCGCGGCGAGTGTGCAGGTGAGGACGGCGGCGAGCATCGGCAGTGGGCCGACGTCGAGGCGGATGCCCTCGGGGACGGCGCCGCGTTCGGCCAGCTGGCCGAACCACCAGCGGGCGAGCGCGAGTCCGGGCAGGATGCCGAGCGCCGCGGCGACCGGGGCGATCAGCATCGCCTCGGCGGCGATGGTTCGGCGGATCTGGCGCGGGGTGGCGCCGATGGCGCGCAGCAGGGCGAACTCGCGGGCGCGCTGGCCGGTGGCGAGGGCGACGGTGCTCATCACCACGAAGATCGCGGTCATGGTGGCGTAGCCGCCGAAGGTGCCGCCGAGGGCCATCAGCGTCGTCCGGGCCTCGCCCAGAGCGGGGTGCTCGACGGTGCCCCGGTCGTCTCCCGAGAAGACCTTCGCCTCGCCGCTGACGGCCTGGCGCACCTGTGTGGCGAGCGCGGCGGCGGTCACGCCCGGGCGGGGCTGGACGGCGATGGCGTCGATCCGGCCGGGGTGGCCGGAGAGGCGGTCGGCGGCGGTGTCGGCGAACCAGGCGGTGGGCCCGGCCGTCTGGGCGGCGGCGAGGCCGGAGACCCGGTAGCTCGCGGTGCCACCGGGCGCGGTGAGCGTGAGGTTCACGCCGGGCGCGAGGTGGGCGGCGCGCGCGGTGTCGGCGTCGAGCACGACCTCGTTCGCGCCGGGTGCACGGCCCTCGGTCAGCTTGTCGGCCGGTCCCGCGATGCCGAGGGCGGCGTAGCCGCGGCCGGTCAGGGCCGGGGTGTCGTTCGCGGCGGTATGCGGGAAGGCGGTGAGCGGGAAGGCGGTGAGCGGGAAGGCGGTGTCCGGCCGGGCGACCGCGACCCCGGGCAGGGCGGTCAGCCGGCCTACCAGCGCAGCGTCCGCACGGGCCCGCTCCGGGGTGGCCTGCTCCTGGGTCTCGGTGTCCTCGCCGACCTTCTTCTGGATCTTCACCGTCTGCTCGGCCGCGACCACCACGGGCGCGGAGGCGTACCGGTCGGGTTCGAGGCCGGCGGTCAGGCCGGTCTGCAGCAGCACGCCGCAGGCCGTCACGACGGCGGCGCCGAGCAGCAGGGCGACCAGGGTGCCCACGAAGGAGGCGGGACGGAAGCGCACCGAGGCGCGGGCGAGTCCGTTGGTCATGCCGCCGCTCCCACCCGGCGGGCGGTGAGCGCGACCATCCGGTCGGCGACGGCCTGCGGGCTGGGGTGCGGCAGGTCGTCCACGATCGTGCCGCCGGCCAGGAACAGCACCCGGTCGGCGAAGGAGGCGGCCACCGGGTCGTGGGTCACCATGACGACGGTCGCGCCGAGGGAGTCCACGGCCTGCCGCAGCAGGGCCAGCACCTCGTGTGCGGTGCGGGTGTCCAGCGCGCCGGTGGGCTCGTCGGCGAACAGCACGTCCGGGCGGGTTATCAGCGCGCGGGCGATCGCGACCCGCTGCTGCTGGCCGCCGGAGAGCTGGCCTGGCCGCCGCCGGGCGTGCTGCCCGAGGCCGACCCGTTCCAGCAACTCCCGCGCCCGGGCGCGGTCCTGGCGCTCCCCGGCGAGCCGCTGCGGGAGCAGCACGTTCTGCTCGACGCTCAGCGAGGGCAGCAGGTTGAAGGACTGGAAGACGAAGCCGATCCGGCTGCGGCGCAGCTTGGTGAGCCGGTTCTCGCTCAGCGCGGTGATCTCCTCGCCGCCGAGCCGGATCTCCCCCGCCTCCGGGCGGTCCAGGCCCGCAGCGCACTGCAGGAAGGTCGACTTGCCGGAGCCGGAGGGGCCCATCACGGCGGTGAAGCTCCCGCGGGCGAGCGCCAGGTCGATCCCGCGCAGCGCCTGCACCGCCGCCTCGCCGCGCCCGTAGGTGCGGCGTACGCCGCGCAGTTCGATCGCGGGGGCCGCCGACGGTGCGGCGTGCGGGGCACCGTCGTACGCGTCGGTGGCGTACGGGTGGGTCACCCGCTCGTCGGTCCTGCGGCGGTCGTGGCGGCGTGCCATGGAGGGGCCTTCCTTCGGTTCTGCGTCGCTCGTCGTCAACGTGTTTCGCTCGTCGTCAACGTGTTCAACGCTAGGAAGTCCGGGCCCCGCGGGCCATGGAGGTCACCGGCGGAACGGGGGTGGGGTTATCCCTACACCGCTTCGGCGGTGGTCCCGAGGTAGGCCGCGCGCAGCTCGGCGAGCACCGGGTGGGCGGGGTCGAGGGTGGTGCCGTCGACGGCCGCCAGCGGCCGGACGCCGATGCCCGCGTTCACCGCGAAGGCGGCTGCGAAGCGGCCCAGCGCGGCGGCGGGCAACGGCTCGCGGGACTGCGGGCCCCGGTACGCCCGGGAAAGCAGGGACTCGGTGACGCCAGGCAGGCTCGGGCCTTCCGGCCAGACCAGCCTGTCCTCGTCCAGGAAGCCGACGTTCCAGGTCGCGCCCTCGGTCACCCGGCCGTCCGTGTCGATCAGCAGCACGTCGTCGTAGCCGGCGAGTTGGGCCTGCCGCCGGTGGTGGACCAGGCCGAACAGGCCCACGTGCTTCACCGCCGGCAGTTCCCGCCGGTACACCGAGGTGCGCACCCGCAGCGGGGCGGGCTCCGCCGTCGCGGCGGGGCGGGTGGTGACCAGCAGGGCGGGTGCGGCCGGGGCGGCGGGGCGTTCCAGACCGAGGGCCGGGTCGTACACGGTGACCCGGACGATCACCGGTTCGCCGCCGGCGGGCAGCACCGCGCGGATCCGCTCCCGCACCGCCGCCCTGTCCAGCTCGACGGCGAACAGCGTGCGGCAGTCACGGACCAGCCGGTCCAGGTGCAGCGTCAGGCCGCGGACCCGGCCCGCCTCGGCGCGCAGGGTGGTGAAGTGCCCGTAGTTGAGCAGCCCCAGCGCGGCCAGCCGCGCCGGGTCGGCGGGGGCGCCGTCGATCTCGATCTCAGCCATCCCCCGAGTCTGCCAGCTGCGACGACGGGACCGAGGCCTGCGACGGGGCCTGCGTCGCCGCCCGCTCCGGGGCTTGTGCCGGGTCCCGCTCCGGGTACTGCACCGAACCCTGCGTCGGGCTCTGCGGAGCGGGGACCGGCGCAGGGCCGTACGGGGAGGACGCCGGGCGGGGGGCGGCCCGCTCGAACTCCTCGATCCGGTATGCCAGTCCCTCCGGCTCGCCCGCGTCCGACCAGCGCCACGCCTCCGCCCACCACTGCGGGCCGCGCACCAGCGGGAAGCCCGCCAGCGCCAGGTGCAGGGCCAGCGTCGAGCGCGCGTAGTCGTGGACCCAGCCGTCGGCGCCCCGGTAGTCGGCCGTCTCGTCCAGCCGCAGCCAGCGGCCCTCGCGGCCGGCGGTCAGTATCGGCACCCAGCCGCGCAGCCGGTCGGCGACCAGCAGGAGCAGCCGCCCGTCCTCCTCGCGCACCCGGTAGGAAGGGAGTTGGGGCATCCGCGCGAGCGCGAGCGAGCGTTTCCAGCCGACCGCCCACAGCCCTCGGCGCAGGTAGTAGCGGACAGCCGGCTGCCAGGTCCAGTGCGCCTCCAGCCGGAATCCGGGCAGGCCCTCGGCGGTGGCCGCCGCGTACACCTCGTCCAGCGTGGCGGCGGCCAGCCCGCGACCGCGCGCCACCGGGCTCACATAGAGGGAGGAGACGGCGAGTTGGCCCGGGCCCTTGGTCCAGTTGTCGACCGCGACGGTGCCCACGACGGCGCCGTCGTCGCCCTGGATCCAGTACCTCCGGCGGTACAGCTCCCCGCCGGGCCACTCCCGGCCGCTCTCGCCCAGCCGCTCTCGCCAGCCGCGCTCCGCCGACGGCGCCAGCCCGTCCGGGTCCACCAGCGCGCCCAGCTCGCCCTCCACAAGAGACGCCAAGTCCCAGAGGGCGAACCGCCGTTCGTCCCCCTCGGCGACCGCCCTCAGCCGCGGCCCCGCCGCCAGCCGGTCCTGTGCCCGCTCAACCGCCGCATCCCACGCCCTCACCACGCCGCCACCCTAGCGGGGCCCGAAGACATTCCGTAATTCATTGGACACCGAACGTCAGGTCGGGTACGAATGCGCTGTCCGATCAGCCCGGTTCCCGTCGGCTTGTCCCGGGTGGGCCCGTTCAGGGAAGGAGATCCCCATGCGCGGCATCTTCGTACGCGCCGTCGTCGGGGCGGCGCGTGCCCTATCCGACGGTCTGGCCCGCCTTCGGGGTCTGGTCCGCCGCGCCGGTCGCGGTCCGGGGGCGGGGGCGGGGGCGGGTCAGCGCCACCGCCGCGATCACCAGGACACCACCGGCCAGGGCGTTCCAGCCGACCGGCTCCGCGAGGAACAGCGCACCGATCGCGGTGGACCACAGCGGCATCACGTAGGCGACGGCCGAGGCCACCCCGGTGCCCGCGGTCCGGACCAGGCCGAGGTTGAGCAGGTACGCCAGGCCGGTGCCGACCACGCCGAACACCAGCAGGGCGACGGCCGGGCCGGCTCCGGGCCAGTGCGGGGCGCCCGCGGCGAACGGCACGATGACGGCCAACTCGGCGGTGGCGCAGCCGATCTGGAGCGCGGAGAGGGTGGTGACCGACTCCGGCCGACCGGACAGGAAACGCCGCAGGTAGGCGAAGCCCGCCCCGTAGCAACAGGCGGCGGCCAGGCAGGTGAGGCCCCCGACGGCCGTACCGGATCCGATGCCGCGCCAGACCCCGAGCACGGTGAGCACGCCGACGAAGCCGAGGGCGAGGCCGGTGAGCCGGCGGGCGCCCGGGCGGCGTTCCTCGGGGACGGTGAGCACCGTGAGCAGCAGGGCGAACAGCGGAGTGGTCGCGTTCATCACCCCGGCGAGCACCGAGCTGGCCCTGGTCTCGCCGAACGGGAACAGGATGAACGGCACGGTGTTGAGCAGCACCGCGACCACCGCCGAGTGCCCCCACAGCGCACGGTCACGCGGGACCTTCTCACCGCGCAGCACCAGGACCGCGCCCAGCGTGGCCGTGCCCAGCAGGCACCGCCACAGCGCCACCCAGACCGGGGGCACCCCCGCGTCGACCGCCACCTTGATCAGGGCGAAGCTCGCACCCCAGATCGCCGACAGTGCCGCAAAACCCGGCAACCAGCGCCGCACCGCAACCACCCCCGCATTCCTCCGGTGTTCCCTGCACCTGGACAGAGGATGGTGCGACGTTCGACCATGAGTCCAACAAGTGGCATTCCGACCTGGATGAGGAAGTCTCGTGACCCGAGGTCACACGCCCCAGGGCGTCCGATGACCACGGAGGTCAACCTGGCCCAGCTCAGGGCTCTGGTCGCGGTTGCCGACACCGGCGGCTTCGGCGCGGCCGCCGACGAACTGGGTATCAGCCAGTCCGCCGTCTCACACGCCGTGGGCGCGCTGGAGCGGGCCCTCGGCGCACCCGTCCTGATGCGCGGCACCCCCTGCCGGCCGACCCCGCTGGGCGAGCAGGTCCTGCCGCACGCCCGTACGGCCGTCGCCTCCGCCACCGCCGTCCGCCTCATCGCCACCCAGCACACGGGCGGCCTGACCGGCACCGTCCGGCTCGCCGCACCGACCACCGTCTGCCAGGCGCTGCTGCCCGGGCTGCTGCGGGACTGGAAGGCCGCGTACCCGGAGGTCACCGTCCGGGTCTTCGAGGGTGAGGACGCCGAGCTGACCGCCTGGCTGGAGGCCGGCACGGTGGACGCCGCCGTCCTGGTGGACGCCGGGCCGCTCCAGCCCGGGGCGGTCGCGCTCGGTGCCGACTCGATGCACGCGCTGCTGCGCCGCGACCACCCCCTCGCCGGTCAGGAGACCATCCACGTCACCGAGTTGGAGGACGACGACTTCCTGCTCTCCGAGGGCGGCTGCGAGCGCCACATCCGCGAGGCCTACCGGCGGGCCGGCACCCGCTTCGCACCCCGGCACCGGATCCGCGACCTCAACACGCTGATCGGCATGGTGCACGCGGGCGTCGGAGTCTCGGTGATGCCCGCGCTGGCACTGACCATGCTCCCGGCCGACTGCGTGCTGGTCCCGATCCGGCCCGCCGTCCACCGGACGCTGACGCTCACCGGACCGGCGAGCCGGCCGTGGTCCCCGGTGGTCAGCGGGCTGCTCGCAGGAGTGGGGGCGATGACGAAGGGCAAGGCTCTGGCCGGGTCGCCGGCCTGAGTGGAGTTTTTCGGCTCTGCGGGCAGGGTTAATGGAACTTCCCGTCGATACGGGCGGCAGCAGCTGGTCGGCACGGGCGTACGGCCGGAGGGTGACGGCATTCCGGCCGTACACCCGAGGGAGGACCCGTTGTCCGCACACCCGCTGCCCCCGCCGTCCGCACGCCCGACAACCGAGCAGCCGACAACCGAGCAGCCGACGCCCGTGAACCCGCGCCGCTGGTGGGCGCTCTGCGCGCTGCTCACCGCGGAGGCGATGAACCTGCTGGACGCGACGATCGTGCAGGTCGCCGCGCCGCGCATGCGTGCCGACCTCGGCGGGCCGGCGGCGGCCGTGCCCTGGCTCACCACCGCGTACACCCTGCCGTTCGCCGTACTGCTGCTCACCGGCGGGCGGCTCGGCGACCGGGCCGGACGGCGGCGGGTGTTCCGGATCGGGGTCGCGGGCTTCCTGCTCGCCTCGCTGGCCTGCGCCTGCGCGCCCACGCTCGGCGCGCTGCTCGCCTTCCGGGCCGTCCAGGGCGCGGCCGCGGCCGTGATCGTCCCGCAGACCATCGGCCTGATCAAGGCCATGTTCCGCGGCCCGGAGACGGCCCGGGCCCTCGGCACGATCGGGCCGGTGATGGGGCTGGCGGCCGTCGCCGGCCCGGTGCTCGGCGGGGTGCTCACCCACGCCGACCTGTTCGGCTCCTCCTGGCGCGCGGTCTTCCTGGTCAACCTCCCACTCTCGCTCGCCGTCCTCGCCCTCGCCCCGCTGCTCGCCGAGGACCGCGCCCCGCGCCGCCCCGGCCTCGACCCGGCAGGCAGCGCGCTCGCGGCGCTCGCCACCGGGCTGGTCGTGCTGCCGCTGCTGGCCACCGGAAGCACCCCGCCGGTGTGGACGGCTGCCGGAGCGGTCGCCGCGGTGGTCTTCGCCGTCCACCAGCGGCGCGGGGCCCGGCGCGGCACCGACACCCTGGTCGAGCCGAGCCTGTTCACCTCCGTACGGTTCCCGGCCGCGATGGTCGTCCTCTCGCTCGCCTTCGCGGCCACCACCGGGCTCACCCTGGTCGTCGTGCTGCAGCTCCAACTCGGCAGTGGAGCCGACGCGTTGGCCTCAGGCCTGACCCTGCTGCCGATGTCGGCCGGGCTTGCGGTCGGCTCCCTGTGGGCGGGCGCCTCCCTGGTCCGGCGGTACGGGGCGCGGGTGATGCCCGTCGGGCTGGCCGTGATGGCGGTCGGGGTGGTGTCCGCCGTCGGCGCCTACCGCACGGGCCAGCGGCCGGAGGCGCTGCCCTACGCGCTCGCCCTGGTCGGGCTCGGGCAGGGACTGTTCACGCCAGCCTTCTTCACCACCGCCCTGAAGCCGCTGCGGCCGCAGGAGACCGGCTCGGCCGCAGGCCTTCTCAACGCCGTGCAGCAGCTCGGCTCCACACTCGGCGTCGCCGTGCTCGGACGGATCTACCTGGCCGCCCCGGACACCGCCGGGGCGCAGCGCGCCTGCTGGCTGGCGGTGGGGGTGCTGGCGGCCGCCGCCGTGGCGGTCCGGCTGATGAGCAACTCTCATGGCGCTCGCACCGCCAGCCACACGGCAGAATCGGACGGTGTGTCCGACCACCGGGAACCCACACATGCTCGATGACCTCGACCGCGCGCTCGTCCACGCCCTGCGCGTCGACGGGCGCGCCCCGTTCAACCGGATCGCCGCTGTCCTCGACGTCTCCCCGCAGACCGTGGCACGCCGCTACCGGCGGCTGCGCGCCGAGGCCGGGCTGCGGGTGGTCGGGCTCGCCGACCCGCACCGGGCCGGACGGTCCCAGTGGCTGCTGCGCCTCACCGCCGGGCCGCACACCGCCCAGAACCTCGCCCAGGCGCTGGTCCGGCGCGCCGACACCGCCTGGGTGAAACTCACCTCCGGCGGCACCGAGATCACCGCCATCGTCGACACCGGTCCCGGCCCCGACGGCCACAGCCTCCTCCTGCGCGACATCCCCCGCACCGCCACCGTCACCGGTGTCTCCGCCCACTGCCTGCTGCACACCTATCGGGGCGGCCCGTCCGCCTGGCCAGTCAGCACCGAGGCACTCAGCGAGGAACAGCAGGACCGGCTCCGCCCGGTCGCCGTGAGCCCTCCGTCCGGCGGCCTCGACGAGGCCGACCACGCCCTGCTCGGCGCGCTGCACCGTGACGGCCGCACGCCCCTCGGCGACCTCGCAGCCGCGACCGGCCGCACCCCGGCCACCGTCGCCCGCCGGCTCGCCGAGCTCCGGGCGGACGGCACGGTCTTCCTCGACGTGGAACTCGACGCCCGGCTCCTGGGCGCGGACATGCAGGCACTGCTCTGGCTGAGCGTCGCGCCCGCCCACCTCGACCACGTCGGCCGCGCCCTCGCGACGCACCGCGAACTCGCCTTCGTCGCCGCCACCACCGGCCCCAGCAACCTCACCGCCCTCGCCCTGTGCACAGACCCGGCCGACCTCCACCGGTACGTGACACAGCAGTTGGGCGCGGTCAAGGAGATCACCGCCCTGGAGTCCTCCCCCGTCCTGCGCACCCTCAAGGCCGCCGGCCCGGTCCCGGCACCGCCGGGGCACGGACGCCCCTGACCGCGCCGCGACCGAGTGGGTGGCCCCACCCTCACACCGGCGGGTGGAACAGTCGACACCCTCCCGGCCGCGGGCGAGCGCCCGCCGGGACCGAAGCCGGACGTTCTCGCCGACCTCCCGGACGCCGCCCCCCAAGGCGACGCCCGCCACGGGACGGGATCTCGCCAGACGCCGCCCCACCTCCCGGGCAAGCGCCCGAACCACCCCGGACCCCGAACCACCCCGGACCCCGAGCCATCCCGGGCCCCAGGCCACCCCGGACCCCGAGCCATCCCGGGCCCCAGGCCACCCCGGACCCCGAGCCATCCCGGGCCCCAGGCCGCCCCGGACCGTACGACCGGCCGCTCAGCCCCGCAGCCGGACGCCGTCGAGCACCACGCCCACGACACTCCGCGCCGGGACGGCGCCCCACGTCCGGGAGTCCGTGCTGAACTCCGGGTTGTCGCCCAGCAGCACCACGTGCCCGCCCGGCACCGTCCCGCCCGCCACGACCGGGCGGACGGACTGCGGGACCGGGTCACCGGGCAGCGCCGCCAGGCGCTTCACCAGCAGACGGTCCGGCTGCCGCCGGGCCGGGCCACCGCCGGGCGCGGCGAGCCCGTCCGGGGAGACCACCACGATCCGCCCCGCACGCAGCCGGGCCAGGCCTCGGCGCAGCACCAGGACGCGCTGGCCGGGCCGCAGGGCCGGGCTCATGCTCGGCCCTGACACCACGACCACCGACAGCGCCACCCGCAACAGGACGACGAGGGTCATCACCGCCGCCAGCACCGCACCGCCGACCACCGACCACAGCCCCACCGGCACACCTCCTCCGCTCAACGGGCCGACCGGCCCGACATCCCGGCCCGCCGCAACACCGCAACACCGCGACGGCCGACGGCCGTTCCCGTCCCCACCTGCCGGCCACTGCCCCGCACCTTCCGGTCGCTGCCCCGCACCTCCCGGCAACTGCCTCGCACCTTCCGGTCACTGCCCCGCGCGACCCGACACCACCGCGTCCTGGTAGCCGGAGGCCTGCAGGGTGAACAGCTCCGCGTAGCGCCCGCCGAGGGCCATCAGCGCGTCGTGGGTGCCTTCTTCGACCACCTGGCCGGCGCCGAGGACGACGATCCGGTCGGCGTCGCGGACCGCGCTGAGCCGGTGGGAGATGACCAGGCTTGTGGCGCCCCGGCGCAACTCCCGCACGTTCTCGTGGAGTTCCTGTTCGGCTTCCGCGTCGAGGCCCGCACTGGGTTCGTCCAGGATCATCAGGTCGGCGTCGCCGCGCATGAACGCCCGGGCCACGGCGAGGCGTTGCCACTCCCCGCCGGACAGGGAGTGGCCCCAGCCCGCCTCCGTCACGCCTTCGGGCAGGAAGATCCGGCTGAGCAGGGCCCCGTACCCGCCGTCCAGCCGCTGCACCCGTTCGTGGATGCCGGCCGCACGGGCCGCGTCGGCGACGCGGGCCCGGTCGTCAAGGTGGGCGAGGCGGCCGAGGCCGATGTTCTCGCCGGCGGTCAGGTCGTAGCGGCAGTAGTCCTGGAAGACCACGCCGATCCGCTGCCGGTACTCCTCGGGCGGGAACTCCCGGATGTCGACGCCGCCCCAGAGCACCCGGCCGCGGTCCGGGTCGTAGAGCCGGCAGAGCAGCTTGACGAGGGTGCTCTTGCCCGCGCCGTTGAGTCCGACCAGGGCGGTGACGGAGCCGGCCCGCAGGGTGAGGTCGACGCCGCGCAGGATCCACGGCGCGTCGGACGGGGGCACCGGCGGCCGCGTGTCAGCCGGCCGGTTCGGTCAGCAAACCGGGGCGGGTCAGCAGCCGCCGACCATGACGTAGGTGACACAGGACGGCTTGACCGCACAGTTCCAGGAGCAGCACTCCGTGACGTACAGGTTTTCGCCGCTGCAGTGGGTGGTGGTGCCGGCCGGGCAGGCGCAGTAAGCGTCCGCGACATTCGTGTTGCGGCCGCCGGAAACCACGCGGTCGACCAGGTTGAGAACCGCCTGAACCATTGTGTTCCTCCGCTCGGGAAGGTGGATTGGAGAGGCTGTGCATTTACCCACGAGATCTCGCGGGTCGAAAAGCCAACTGACCGTTCGAGAGCTTGTCTAGACCAACTTCGAAAGCCGCCAACGCGCGGTGATCCGGAATCGAAGGCTCCTGTCCCCTGGCGTTCAGACTCGCGCTCCACCAGGTCTTGACCCATCCCACGAGACAGGTCTATACCAGTGGGAGCCTGCGGCAACCACCCCACGCCCCTGGGCCGTTCGGCCTGCCGCCGCGCCACCCCCACCTCCGGCGCGAACGGGCGCCTCCCCCCACCGCCGTTTCCTGGAAGGCCTCCGATGGAACGTGCTATTCCCCCACACCCCGTCAGCCAGGAACACTCCACCGGCTCGCACCACTCCGCCGGCTCGGAACACTCCACGGACTCGCAACACTCCGCCGGTCACCGGCGCCGCTCCCGCCGGGCCGCCCTCGCCGTGACCGGCGTGCTCGGCCTGGTTGCCGGGGGCGTCGCCGCACTGGCCGGCACCGGCTCCGCCTCCGCGGACACCGCCACCACCACCGCGACCGGCCTGGGCAGCAACTGGTACGCCTCCGCGCCGTACCTGATGCCCGAGGACAACAGCCCGCCGGACGCGGCCGCCGTCATGGACGCCACCGGTCAGAAGGCCTTCCAGCTGGCGTTCATCCTGGCCCAGGGCAACAGCTGCTCCCCCGCCTGGGGCGGCACCTCCTCGATCGACACCGACAGCACCATGCCGAACGTCATCCAGACCATCCGCGGCAAGGGCGGGGACGTCTCGGTGTCGGTCGGCGGGTACGGCGGCACCAAGCTGGGCCAGGTCTGCGGCACGCCGGAAGCGACTGCCGCCGGTTACCAGAAGGTGATCACCAAGTACCAGCTCAAGGCGATCGACTTCGACCTGGAGGAGCCCGAGTACGAGAACACCGCGGCCATCCACAACGAGATCGGCGCCGCGCGGATCCTCCAGCAGAACAACCCGGGCCTGTACATCTCGATTACCACCGCCGGCACCAACGCCGGCACCGGCTGGTTCGGCACCCAGATGCTCAACGAGGCCAAGTCCCAGGGCTTCACGCCGAACAACTATTCGATCATGCCGTTCGACGGCGGCTTCAACGGCGCGGCGGCGCAGACCGACGCGCTGGTGAAGTTCAACCAGATCCTGCAGAGCACCTTCGGCTGGAACGAGGCCACCGCGTACGCCCACGAGGGCGTGTCGATGATGAACGGCCGTACCGACGCCGCCGAGTACTTCCGCCAGGCCGACTTCCAGACCGTACTGGACTTCGCCACCGCGCACGGCCTGGCCCGGTACACCTACTGGTCGGTCAACCGCGACCGGCAGTGCCAGGGCCCGGTGGACCCGGGGCTGTCCGGCTCCTGCTCCAGTGTGGCGCAGAACGACTGGGACTTCACCAGGTACACGGTGAAGTTCGCCGGGGCGACCCCGCCCACCACTCCACCCACCACCCCGCCGACGACTCCCCCGACCACGCCGCCGTCCGGCCCGGGCACCCCCGGCACCTGCACCGCCCCGGCGTGGAGCGCGAGCACCACGTACAACGGCGGCGCCAAGGTCTCGTACAACGGCCACAACTACCACGCCAAGTGGTGGACGCTGAACGAAGTGCCGAGCGCCAGCGGCCAGTGGGGCGTCTGGGCCGACGACGGCCCCTGCTGACCGAACCGCGCACACCGACAGGACCGGCCGAACCCCGCGCACACCGACAGGACCGGCCGAACCCCGCGCTCACCGACAGGACCGCCCGAGCCGCGCTCACCGGCCGAACCCCGCGCACGACCGTACGACGGAACCGCACGCGCGAGAGGTCCCGGGGTACACAACCCCGGGGCCCCTCGCCTCAGTTCGACGCTCGCGCCAGGCGGCCCTCCGGCGTCACTGCGGCGCCGCGAACCGCTCCCGCAGCTCCACCAGCACGTCCACCGCCTCCGGCATCCCGGCTGCCTCGCAGCGCGCGATGCCGGCGGTCAGCCGGGCCACCGCCGCCCCGGTGCGGCCGAGGTCACTGCCCTCGATCAGCGCGGCCAGCCGGACGGACTCCGCCCGAGGCGCCTCGGCCCGCTCGCCGCCCTGCTCGTACAGCGCGATGGCCCGCTCGACCTCCGCCAGCGCCTCCTCGTACCGCTCGGCGACGGCCAGGCAGCGCGCCCGCTCGTAGTGCGAACCACCGCGCAGGTACCAGGCGTTGTACTCCTGGCCGTGCTGCTCGGCGGTCGCGCCGACCGCGTCCGCCTCGGCCAGCAGGGCCAGCGCGGCGGCCAGCCCGTCCGCGCCATGCGCGCGCATCGTGGTCCGCGCCAACTCCCTCAGGGTGCCCGCCATTTGGTCGACCTGCGGGGCCCTGCCATGAGCCTCGCGGGCCCGCGCGAGCGCCGCCTCGGCCGCGTCCCAGCGGTCCGCCTGGGCGAGCGCCAGGGTGGCCTCGCAGGCGACCATGGTGTGGGTCTCCTGGTCCTCCCAGTCGGCCACCAGGTCGGCCAGCCGCAGGTACTCCTCGGCGGCGTCCCGGTACTCCTCCAGTTCGGCCAGGCCTCGGGCAAGGTCCAGCCGGGTCTGGGCGAGCATCCGGACGTCCAGCCGAGCCGCCGACGCGTCGAGCAGCACCGACTCCAGGACGGCGACCGCGTCCGCCACCCGACCGGTGTCACGCAGCACGTCGGCCAGCTGCAGCCGCACCTGGGCGGCTTCCTCGACGGCCTCCGGGCCCTTGCGGTCGTAGCGCGCGGCCGCCTCCGACAGCGCCCGGACCGCGCCACCGAGGTCACCCGTCTGCAGGCAGGAGTGGCCGAGCATCATGTACGTCGG
This sequence comes from Kitasatospora sp. NPDC034035, assembly GCF_055575755.1. NCBI lineage: Bacteria > Bacillati > Actinomycetota > Actinomycetes > Kitasatosporales > Streptomycetaceae > Kitasatospora > Kitasatospora sp. NPDC034035. Next base: position 86,874 of record NZ_JBVISA010000019.1, read on the forward strand.
CGCGTACGGGTAGGAGTCGTCGCCCCAGCGCACCGCCTCGGCCAGCGCCCGGTGGAACACCTCGCCGGCCTGGGCCGGTTCGCGACTCTGCAGCAGCACCTGGCCGAGCAGGCCGAGCACCCGCGGGGTTTGCCAGGGCAGCTCGGCCGCGTCCAACTGGGCCAGCGTCTTGCGCAGTTCGGCGATCGCCTCGGCCGACCGGCCCTGCCGGGCGGCGACATCGGCGGTGTACTGCCGGGAGGTGGCGGCCCGACGGGCGGAGCCCAGCTCGACGGCGGTTCGGTGGTAGCCACCGACCGCCGCCTCGAAGCGCGCGAAGGGCTCGGCGGAGGGCTCGGCGAAGGGCTCGGCGGAGGGCTCGGCGGAGGGCTCGGACATCGCCTCGACCAGGTCGTGGTGGGCCGCGTAGGCGCGGGTCTGCAGCACGATCAGGTAGTCGTCGTCGGTCAGCTCACCGGTCGCCCTCAGCTCCTCGGCCCGGGCCAGCGCCGCGTCGAGCGCCGTCCAGTCGGCCGCCCTGCCCTTGCCGCTGTCAGAACCCTCGCCACCACCGGAACCCTCACCACCCTCGGCGCCCCGACCACCGGCGCGCTCACCATCCTCACCGCCCTCGCGACCACCGGAACCCTCACCACCACCGGCGCCCTCGCCACTGGAGTCCTCGTCGAGGTCGACGATCAGTGTCCGGGTGCGCACCATCAGCGCCGCCCCGGGCATCCCCGCCGCCTCGAACAACTCGGCGGCGGCCAGCAGCCCGGCCTTGCCCTCGGCGTGCTCGTCGCGCTGCAGCGCGTCGTGGGCGCGCTGCTCGGCGAGTTCGGCGCGCAGCCGCTCGGGGCTGCCGACCTCCGTGCCCTCGGGGTGGACGAAGTCCGGGGCCGCGACGCGCTCGGCGATCCGCTTCCAGAGCCGGTCGGAGTCCGGGTGCCCGAGCACATCCAGCTCTCGGGCCCGGACCACCAGGGCGGTGAAGTCCTCCGGCTCGGCCTCGACCGCCCGGCGCGGCGCGGGCGCGAGGGCCGGGGCTGCGGCGGACAGCTCGGGCCCGACGGCGGCGCGCACGCCCAGGGCCAGCGGCTCGGTGAGCAGCGGTTCGACGGCCAGCCGGGCACGCCGCGCGGCGCTGACCGCGTCGGTGCCGTTGCGCGCGTCGAAGCGGGCGGCCAGCGCGTCCGCCTCGGTGCGCAGGTGGGCGAGCAGGGTGTCCACGGTCCAGGCGGTGCCGGCCGGGCCGCTGACGGCGAGCTCGCCGTGGCCGGCCCGGGCCAGGGCGGCGATCAGGACCTCGACGCCGGTCAGGAAGTCCAGTCGGGCGGCGGCCTCGCCGGTGACCGTGAACAGGTCGCGGTTCTCGGCGAGCAGTTCCAGGCCGCGCGGCTCGTTGCCGGACAGTGCGCAGAACTCGATGTGCCGGGCGACGGAGCCCAGCATCGACGACTTGCCGCGCGCGAAGCGGTAGCCGGTCAGGTGTCCGGAGCGGGCCTCGTCCAGCCGGCCCTGGCGCAGCAGCGGCAGCAGGGCGACCGACAGGCTGAGGTAGGGCTCCAGCTCGCAGGTGCTGTGCCCGCTCAGCACCGGGGCCAGTACCTCCAGGGCCCGGGCGTCGTCGCCGAGGTCGAGGAAGTGCCGGGCGCGGGACCGGGTCTCGCAGGCGTGGCAGTCGCTCATCTCGGAGCGCGGGCGGGCCGCCCACAGCTCGTAGGCCTCCTGGACGCCGACGCCGGTGAGGTCGGCCAGGTGGTAGCGCTCGGCGTAGTACGGCTGGAGACCGAAGCCGGCCGCACGGTAGCGGTCGCGCAGTTCGGTGAGCCAGCGGTCGACGGCCGTCAGCGGTACGTCCGGGTTGTCCCGGAGCGCGCCGGCCACCCACTTGAAGCGCCAGAACACCTGGTGGCGGGCCCACTCGCCGAAGCCGTCCGGGTCCTTGTCCCAGAGCCCCAGCACGCGGGCGAACACGACCGGGGTCTTGTTGCGCTCGCCGTCGTACTCGTAGGCCTCCATCAGCTCGAGCAGAGCCATCGAGCGGACCTTGGTGTCGTCGAACTGCTCGGCGGCGTCGACGAGTTCCTCGGCGGTGACGGTCCGGGTACGGCCGTACGGGCGGGAGTCGTTCTCGTGCAGCGCGGCCATCACCGCCTCGGGGGTGTCCAGCATCACGCCTCCTTCGAACCGTGGTGATCCGGGCGGCCGCCGGCCTCGTGGCCGAGCATGGCATGGTCGAGCAGGCTGATGAACGAGCGGTTGAGCAGGGCGGACTCGCTGGCCTTGAGCGGGCGGCGGGTCATCAGCACGGCCTGCCCGTACAGCGCCTCGACGGCGGTGACGGCCAGCTCGCGGTTGGTCACCGTCGCGGCGCGGCGCACCAGCGGGTTGAGGTGGTTGAGCACCAGCTGGGCGCGGGGCACCTCGGCGCGCAGCGAGCCGAGGATGTCGGCCCACAACCCGTCGGCCTCGTCGGCGAGTTGGGCGCGGGTGCGCTCGTGCCGGGCCTCCCGGTTGTCGAGCAGCAGGGCGGGCGCGTTGGTCGGGTGGAAGCTGCGCAGGGCGACATCGCAGTCGAACCGGCCGACCACCTCGCGGGCGATCGCGAGGAAGACGCCCGCGGCCAGCTCGGCGGCCGGGTCGACGGTGTCCAGGTGCGCGGTGACGGTGCCCGGGTCGAGGTCGGAGACCGAGACGCCGGGGCGGATCTCGGGCAGCCGGTGGACCAGGTCGCGGTCGTAGGTGTAGCCGCCGTTGACGACGCCGAGGCCGGCCGCGCCGGCGATCGGGGCGACCTGGCGGAACTCCTCGACCGTGCGGGTCACCAGCACCACCGGGTGGCTGCGGGCGAACTCGTCCAGGGTGACGTTGCCGTCGGTGGTTTCGAACGGCAGCCAGGGCAGCATCATCCGCAGCAACTCGTCGTCGTAGCGCGCGAGTTCCTTGACCGCCAGGTGGTGGACGGACAGGAAGCGGTGCAGCAGCGCCGGGTCGCTCGCGGACAGGCCGGTCAGCCAGTCACGGATCCGGGCGCCGAGCGCGTCGCGGACGGCGGCCAGTGTCTCGTCGGCGTACAGGCCCTCGCGGGAGGCGGTGGGGCGCAGGCCGTCGGTGTCGACGACGCAGCGGAGGAAGAACGCCCAGTCCGGCAGCAGTTCGTCGGCCTGGTCGGAGAGCAGCATGCCCTTGAGGTGCACCCGGTGGCCGTTGCGGCGCGAGGGCGGGGCGGCGTCCGGCAGCACGTACGCGACGCCGCGCAGGCCGACCAGCGGCAGGTCCAGCTCGATGGTGTCGAGTGGGGTGAAGTCGAAGGTGGCGCGGCAGTACTCGCCGAGCGCGTCGCGCTTGGCCAGCGGGGAGGCGTACCGCTCGGCCCACGGCGGGGTGCGGTTGACCCGGTGCTCGGTGCCGCCCGCGTCGATCACGGTGACGTCGTGGCGCAGCAGGCTGCCGAAGTCCCGGGCGAGGGTGAGCACCCGGCCGGGGCGGGTCCACTCGGCGGCGTCGGCGCGCGGGGCCAGGGTGACGGTGGTGCCCGGCTCGGGCTTGGCCTCGGCGGGCAGGGTGCGGATGGTGTAGCTGCCGTCGGAGCTGCCGCGCCACTCGATCACCGGGGCGTCCGGGGTGGCGGCGGAGCGGGTGACGACGGTGATCTCGTCGGCGACCACGAAGCAGGCGAGCAGGCCGATGCCGAACTGGCCGATGAAGTCGCCGCGGGCCTTGGCCAGGCCGGCGCCGTCGAAGCGGCCGTCGGCGTCGCGCTTGGAGCTGCGGCCGATGGTGGCGAGGAAGGTGTGGACGTCCTTCTCGGTCAGGCCGACGCCGGTGTCGGTGACGGACAGCTCGTCGTCGGCGCGGACGGTGATCCGGGCCGGCGCCTCGGGGTCGAGGGCGCGGCGGGCGGAGATCGCGTCCACCGCGTTCTGCAGCAGCTCGCGCAGGTAGACCCGCGGGCTGGAGTAGAGGTGGTGGGAGAGCAGGTCCACCAGGCCGCGCAGGTCCACCTGGAAGGTGTGCGCACTCGTCGGGTTGTCGGTAGGGGACACCGGAGGCTCTTTCGATCGCGGGTGGGGTGGGTGACGTTCAGGGGGTGGCGGCTCGGTGTCAGGACACGGCCGGCGTCGCCACGGCGCGGGGACACGGTCGGCGTCCCTATGGCGTCAGGACACGGCCGGCCGCGGCCTCAGTAGGCGGCGCAGCGGTCGCGGTGGGCGCGGAAGACCTTGACCGGGTCCCCCGAGAGGTAGTGCCAGGGCGATTCGGTGACGGCCCCGTCCAGGGCCTCGAACAGCAGCCGGGCGGTCTTGCGCTGGTCGGCGAGCGAGAACGCCATCGCGAAGGTGTTGAAGCTGCCCTGCCAGCCGCGCGCCGGCGTGAAGTCCGGGTGCAGGACGGAGCGGAAGGCGGCCTCCTGCAGCTCGGCCAGCACGGTCGGGCTGGTCAGGTAGGCGTGGTCCTCGCCGTCCGGGAGGTCCAGCCAGTGCTCCAGGTGCGCGAGCGCCACCAGCTCGCCGAGGTGGCTGCCCTCGGGCGCGGCCAGCATCGCCGAGCGGGCGAAGTGGTGCATCTCCTCGTGCGAGCCGCCCCACTTGGCGGACAGCTGCTGCAGCCGCTGCCGGTGCGAGCCCCCGTGGTCGGGTGAGCGGCGCACGGCGGCCTCGAAGCGGCAGGTGGCGACCTCCGGGCCGAGCGAGGCGCCGCGGGCGCTGATCTGCAGGAAGTACCAGGGGGCGAGCCAGGACGGCTCGCGCTCGGCCGCCTCCAGCAGCTGTTCCTCGGCGGTGTCCAGCCGCTCGTGGAACAGCTTCCACTGCTCCTCGGTGACCTGCTTGGCCCGGGCGCCGGTGCGTGCCTCCCAGGCCCAGGTGATCTGCCGGGCGCCGGACAGCAGCAGCGCCACGGTGTCGTCCGGGGTGTCGGCGAGGACGCGGCCGGTCCACTCCTCGACCCCGGGCACGTCGGCGATCGCCCCGACGAGGTGGGTCAGCTCGGTACCGTCCTCGACGGCGGCCAGCACGGGGCGCAGCGCGGCCCAGTCCCCGGCCTCGGCCTGCCCGAGCAGCCGACGCAGGGAATCGTCCCCGAAGGCCGGGTCGAGTCGCGGCTCGGCACCGCGGGCCGCCGCCTCGGGGGCGCGCGGGCCGAACCCGAACCCGCGCCGCCCGGCCCGGTCCTGCGCGCCCTCCCCGCCGGAGCGGCGTCGGAACAGCGGCATGTGGTGGCCCCCTCGAACGTCATCGGCATCTTTCGCATGGCCGGCCGCACTGCGGCCACCCGAGATGAGTACATATCACGCTCGACTGACATCCGTTTCCCCAGCCCAACGCCCTGCCGGATCGGCGACCGGCAGGGCGTCGGGTGGGGCCGCACCGGGCACGGGTCGCAGACGGTCACGGGCCGAGCCGGGGACCATCCCGGGCCGGCACGGGCGGACCATCAGGGGTGACATCTTGCCGCCTGACAGCGATCTGCCACCGCCCACCACACCGCACGGGCCGACGATCCGTCAGTCTTGTGACCGTGCACCTCATCCGCCTCCACCTGCGCGCTCCCGACCGCCCCCGCAGCGCGGACCAGCCGACCCCCGAGGCCGAGGCCGTACGGGACGGGCTGGAGCGCGGGCTGCGCGGTCCGGTCCGGATCGGACACGCCCGGATCCTGGCCGGCCCCGGCACCGTGGACGCGATGGCCTTCACCCTCGCCGACCACCCGCTCACCGCCGAGACCGCGCTGACCGCCGCCTGCGCCGAGCTGACCGGCCCGGACGGCCCGCTGCCCGACTGGCGGGTGGCCCACTGCGCGGCGGACGACTGGCTCGGACTCGGGCTGCACGAGCCGGCCCAGCGCTGACGGGCGGGCGCCCCTGAGCCGGGCACCCCTCGTCGCTTCTCAGGCCGGGCCGGGCCCGGCGTCCGGCGTCGTGCCCGCCTGCGCCTGCTCGATCCGCTTGACCAGCATCACCGCGAACCGCCGCGTCGCGGCCACGTCCACCGGGCCGCCCTCGGTGGTCACGCTCGCCACCACGGTGCCCGAGCGCACCACGATGCCGACGCCCTCGCCCTCGGCCAGCGGCCCCTGGAAGGCCTGGCCCTCGCTGCCCAGCGCCGGGGTGTCGATCTTCTTGAACGGCCCGGCGGCGTACGAGGCGTACGACTCCTTGAGCCGGCTCTTGGCCGCGTCCCGGCTGGGCAGGGTCTCCACGATGAAGCGGGTGACCACGTCGCCCGAGGAGAACCGGACCGACGCGCTCAGCGGCTTGCCCGTACAGGGTTTGGCGGCGGTGCAGGTGACGCTGTGGTCGGCGGTGTCGACCTGGCGCTTCTCCTCCTCCCAGCCGGCCATCGCCTTGGCGTCCGGCAGCACCTGGCCGACCAGCTTGTCGTCCAGCAGAGCCGCCTCCAGGTCCGCACTGGGCGCCGCCACCGGGGCGGCCGCCGTGGGCGCGGCGCCGGGCGCCGAGGCCGCCCCGGACGCGGCCGCCGTCCCGGCCGGCACGGAGGGTGCGGCCGGTTCCGCAGGCGCGGACGCCGCAGCCGTACCGGCGGCCGTACTCGCCGCCGCCGTACTCGCCGCGCTCGGCGCCCCCGACGCCGTCCCCGCAGCGCCCTTCGACCCCCCGGACGAGCACCCGGCCAGCACCGCCGCCAGCACCCCGGCCGCAACCCCGGCGGCCATCCGCCGACCACCCATCCCCATCGCCCGCTCCCTCCGGCTGTCAGTGACCCCTCAACATAGCCGCAGCTCCCGCCCCCACCCACCGCCACCCCCGGACCCGCCGCCGCCCTGCCGTACCGACGGCCACCCCCAGGCCCGCCGACGAACCGTGCCCGCCGCTGCCGTGCCATGCCCACCGCCGCTGCCGTGCCCACCGCCACGGCCACCACCCCCATCCAGTACCGTCCACCCGGGGCGACGAGCAGCGACGGGGGCGACATGACAGGCACGGACGGGCGGCGGGAGGACCTGGGCGCGCTCGTGCGGGCCGCCCAGCAGGGCGATGCCTTCGCCCTGGACGAGGTGGTGAGCCTGCTCATGCCGTACGTCGGCCGGGTCTGCGCGCCGATCGCGCTGCAGGACGCTCCCGACGCCGCCCAGGAAGCGATGATCGCGATCGTCCGGAACCTGCGCCAACTCAAGTCCCCCGAGGCCCTGTTCGGCTGGGCCCGGGCGATCGCCGCCCGCGAGGCCGTCCGCTTCGCCACCCGCCGGTCCCCCCGTACCGAAGCCGCCACCGACCGGGCGGACGACCAACCGGGCGACCACGACCCCGAGTTGGCCACCGACATCCGGGACGTCCTGGAACGCCTGCGGCCCGAACACCGCGCCGTCCTGACTCTCCGCCATGTCGAGGGCCTGGACGAGCAGTCGGTGTCCGAGATCCTCGATCTCCCACTCGGGACCGTCCGTTCACGACTCTTCCGTGCCCGGCACGGATTCCGCACCGCCTGGGGCGCCGAACACCGCTGAGCCGGAAGAAATCCGCCGACCCCGGGGATTGCGGCGCCCTTTCCCGCCCTCTTCTCTCCTGAGACCACCACCCCGGAGGGACACCCCGATGACCGACCCCCGCCCGCTCCCCGACCTGCCCGGCGTACGGCACCACGACATCGAGTGCGCCGACGGCACCCGACTGCACCTCGCCGAAGCCGGCACAAGCACAAGCACAAGCACAAGCAGCGGCGCCGGCGCCGGCGCCGCCACCGGCACGCCGCTTCTGCTCCTCCACGGCTTCCCGCAGCACTGGTACGCCTGGCGGCACCTACTCCCCCTCCTCGACGGGGAGTTCCGCCTGCTCTGCCTCGACCTCCCCGGCTTCGGCTGGTCGCAGGCCCCGCACCGATCCGGCTACACGACCGACGACCGCGCCCGCCTCGTCCTCTCCGTCCTCGACCGACTCGGCCTGGAACGCGTCGGCCTGGTCGGCCACGACTGGGGCGCCTGGACGGGCTTCGAGCTGGCGCTACGCGCTCCCGAGCGGTTCACCGGCCTCCTCGCGCTCAACATGACCCACCCGTGGCCGCGGCAACGCGCCCTGCTCGGTACGGCCTGGCGGTTCTGGTACACCGCGCTGCTGGAGTACCCGGGCATCGGCCGCCGGGTCGTGCGCCACTACCCGGGCCTCCTCGGCCACCTCCTCCGGCGCGGCGTGACCGCCGAAACCCACTGGCCCGCCGAGGAGTTGGCCGAGTACGTGGCGGCGGGCAGCACACCCGACGCCGCCTACGCCGCCGAACGGCTGCACTGGGGCTTCGTCGCCCGGGACATCCCTCGCCTGGCCCTCGGCCGGTTCCGGCACCGCCGGCTGACCGTCCCCACCCGTCTGCTCGGCGGCGCGCTGGACCCGGTGATCCGCCCCGCCCTGCTTTCCCCTGTCGGCGCGCCGGCGGACGACCTGACGGCCGAAGTCCTCCCCGGCTGCGGGCACTTCCTGCCGCACGAGCGCCCCGAGGAGGTGGCTGCCGCGATCCGCCGCCTATTCGCCGCCCGCGTCAGCCCCTGACCCGACCCGCCGCTCCAGCCGGTCCAGCAGCACCTCGCCGCGCCGGTCCACCAGCCCGCCGAAGAACCGCTGGACCGGCCCCGCGCCGGGCACCCGCAGGGCGGCGAGCAGGGCGAAGCGCGTCCCGTCGCCGTCCGGCACGGCGGCCATCCCGCCGAGCAGCACTCGGCTCTGCATCAGGCACCAGCCGCTGCGCAGCACGATGTCGAACCGCTCGCGGTGGCCGACCACGCTCACCGCGAGCCCCTCCAGCCGGTCCCCGCCCGCAGCGTCACCGCTCGGCGGCCCGACCTCGAAGGAGCGCAACCCGCCGATCAGCCCGGGCAGTTCACCGGACAGGTCGCCGGCGACCGACCACACCTCGTCGAACCCGGCCGCGAACCGCCGCTCCGCGAACAGCGGACGCCCGGCCCCGGCCGCCGCCAGCACCCTCAGCCGCCGCACCGGGTCCAACTCGACCGTCGGCCACCCGTCCGCCATCCCCACCCCTCCCACCACCCGAAGCCCGAGTCCCGAAGACCGAACCCCGAACCCCGAACCCCGAACCCCGACTTCCACCGTCCGAAGCCCGCCCAGCACCGTACCGCCCCCGGCAGGACCCCGAAACGCCGGCGGGGCGGCGACCAACCGGTCACCGCCCCGCCACCGAATCCTCGCGGTCCGATCAGACCGCCGGAGCCGGGTACGTCGGGTACTCGACGCCCGAGATGTACTGCACGACCCGGACGACCTGGCACGAGTAGCCGAACTCGTTGTCGTACCACAGGTACAGGATCGCGTTGTCGCCCTCGACCTTGGTCGCGCCGGCGTCCACGATCGAGGCGTGGCGCGAGCCGATGAAGTCGCTGGAGACCGCGTCGGGCGAGTCGATGAAGTCGATCTGGCGCTTCAGCGGCGAGGTCAGCGAGACGTTGCGCAGGTACTCCAGGACGTCCTCGCGGTTGGTCTCCCGCTTCAGCTGGAGGTTGAGGATCGCGATGGAGACGTCCGGCACCGGAACGCGGATGGAGCTGCCGGTGATCTTCGCCTTGAGGTCCGGCAGGGCCTTGGCGACGGCCGAGGCGGCACCGGTCTCGGTGATCACCATGTTCAGCGGCGCCGAGCGGCCACGACGGTCGGCCTTGTGGTAGTTGTCCAGCAGGTTCTGGTCGTTGGTGAACGAGTGGACGGTCTCCACGTGGCCGCGGACCACGCCGTACTCGTCCTCCATCGCCTTCAGCGGCGGGACGATGGCGTTGGTGGTGCAGGAGGCGCAGGAGATGATCTGCTCGTCCGGCTTGATCATGTCGTGGTTGACGCCGTGGACGATGTTCGGGACGTCGCCCTTGCCCGGAGCGGTCAGCACGACCTTGGCGATGCCGGGCTGCAGGTGCTTCGACAGGCCCTCGCGGTCACGCCACTTGCCGGTGTTGTCGATCAGGATCGCGTCCTTGATCCCGTACTCCGTGTAGTCGACCTTGGTCGGGTCGTCGGAGTAGATCACCGTGATCTCGTTGCCGTTGACGACGATCTTGTTGTTCGCCTCGTCGACGGTGATCGTGCCCTGGAACTGGCCGTGGATGGAGTCACGGCGCAGCAGCGAGGCCCGCTTGACCAGGTCGTCGCCGCCGCCGTTGCGCACGACGATGGCCTTCAGCCGCAGACCGTTGGCCGAGGCCTTCTCGATCAGCAGACGGGCGACCAGCCGGCCGATGCGGCCGAACCCGTACAGCACGACGTCCTGGGCGGACCGGCGCTCCAGCTTGTTCTCACCGGTGGCACCCGCGACGGCCTGGGCGGTGAACTCCTCCACCGACAGGCCGCGGTCGTCCGCCTTGTACGTGGCGGCGAGCATGCCGAGGTCGATCTGCGAGGGGCCGAGGTCCAGGGCGGTCAGCGCACTCAGGAACGGCATCGTCTCGGTGACCGAGAGCTCCTCGCCGGCTATCTGCCGGGCGAAGCGGTGCGTCTTGAGGATGCTGACCACCGACTTGTTCACCAGGGAACGGCTGTGGCACAGGACGGTGACGTCCCGCTCCCGATGCAGCCGCCCGATGATCGGGATCATCGACTCCGCGATCTCCTCGCGGGTCATCCAGTCCGTGAACACGTCGTCGTTGACAGTCACAAGTCCATCTTTCGAGCTGAGGGTGTTGCGCACATGGTAGCTTCGCCCGCCCGCGCCCCCACCGCCGGTCCCTGCTCTCCCCCCTTCGGCCACCCCTCCCACCTGCGCTTTCCCCGAGGGCCCCACCCCATAAGGTGATCACCGCCACCCTCGGAAGCCACCGCGGACCCCGTCGACGGAACCGACCACGCAGCGCGCCCGAGCCGGACCGCGCGCACCTGGAGAAGCCCACCAAGCAACGGGATTCCCGGATCCGGACGATCGGTCAACGCCGCCACCCACGGCGTCGAGATCCGCACGACGTCGCACTGGAACGCACCACCCGGTCGCTGAGGGGAATCGGCTGCTCCCGCCCGCTCCGGGAGGAGTTGCCCGGGGCCCGGCGGGGTGGGGTAATGGGAGGCGACCGGAGTTTGAGCGTTTCGCGAGAGACCCGGGAGCAGGTATGACCGGCGGTCCCGAACCCATCAGTGCCGAGGGCCTGCACGCGGTGCAGGAGGAATTGGCGCAACTGCGGGCGGAGCGGGGGGAGGTGGCCGCGACGCTGCGTGGGGTGGAACCGGTGGGGGACCGGGCGGACGCCGCGGACGAGTTGCAGCGGGCGTCGGAGGTGACCCGGCTGGACCGGCGGATCGCCGAGTTGGAGGAGCGGCTGCGCGAGGCGTCCGTCGCCGGGGCGCCGTCCACGGAGGTGGTGGGGGTGGGGTCCACTGTCACCGTGCGGTTCGCGGACGGGGAGGAGGAGACCGTCGAGGTCGCGGAGCTCGCCGAGGAGCGGGAGCTGACCCTGGTGACCTACGACAGCCCGCTCGGGAAGGCACTGCTCGGGCGCCACGCCGGGGAGACGGTGCACTACGAGACGCCGGGCGGCGCGGCCAGCGCGGTCGTGCTGTCGGTGGGGCCGGGCACGGACTGAAGCACCGACGGAAGCCGTCCACGAAATCCCGTTGACGAATGTCGAAGCGGAATTCCCGATCGCTCGATCGAAGACATCTGCCGGGCCGCACCAAGGACCTCGACAAGTGCCGCCTATCAGCTCACAGGAATTGCCTCTTTGACGACCGTGGACCACCGGAAACACACTGAAAGGGAGAAATCCAGGAAACCCGGAAAAGGGTCTGGGAGGACGGCCGGGCGCAACCGTCCGAGAGAGCAGAGCACGTAGATGCCCACCCGTTGGCTCCCCCGCTGGTTCCCCGCAGCGGCCGCCGTGGCCGTCGCCGCCTGGGGCGCGAACCAGTTCACCGCCCTGGCGACCGTGTACCGGGCGCGCACCGACTGGTCGGCGCTGTCGCTGGCCGCCATGTTCTCGGTCTACCTGGTCGGGCTGGTCCCCGGTCTGCTGCTGGGCCGCTCCTTCGCCGACCGGTACGGCCGTCGGCGGGTGGTGCGCGGTGCGCTGGTCCTGTCCGCAGCCGCCAGCGCCGTCCTGGCGGTGGCCGACGAACCGGCCGTGTACGCCGCCCGGACGGCCACCGGTTTCGCCGCCGGTCTGGTGTTCCTCGCCGGGACGGCCTGGCTCCGGGAGCTCTCCGGCCCGTCCGTCCCGCCCGCGGTCTCGGCCCGCCGCGCGATGTACGCCACCGGGGCCGGCTTCTCGGCGGGCGCGCTGGCCTCCGGGGTGCTCGCCGAGTGGCTGCCCGGCCCGACGGTGCTGCCCGCGCTCGCCCACGCCCTCGGCTGCCTGCTGGTGCTGCGCGCCACCCGCCGCCTGCCGGAGACCGCACCGGGCCTCCGCCCGGTCCCCGGCCCGGCACCCGGCCCGATCTCCCGCCTCGGCCCACGCCCCGAGCAGGGCGTCGAGCACAGCGCCGAGCACAGCGCGGCAGTGCGACACCCGCGGTTCCGCTACGTCGTCCTCCCCGCCAGCCCCGCCGTCCTCGGCGCCGCCACCGTGGCGTACGTCGTGCTGCCCCCGCTGGTCGCCGACCGTGTCCCCGGCTACGCGCCGCTGTTCGGCGGCCTGGTGGCGGCGCTCACGCTCGCCATGGGCGTGCTGGCCCAGCCCTTCGCGGCCCGGCTGGACGACCGCAGCAGCGCCCGGGCCACCCTCACCGCGATGGCCACCGTGATCGGCGGACTGCTGATCGGCGCCCTCGCCGCCGAGCGCGACTCGGTGGGGCTGGTGGTCGCGGCCGCCGTCGTCCTCGGCACCGGGTACGGGCTGACGCTCGGCGCGGGGCTGCACGAGGTGGAACGGCTGACGCCGAGGCCCCCCGCGCACTCCGCACACTCCGGGCGCCCCGAGCCTGCCGGCCCCGCCAACCCGTCCGGCTCCTCCGGCCCGACCGCCGCTTCGCTCTACCAGAGCACCACCTCCAGCGGCTTCCTCACCCCGCTGCTGCTCGCCGGAACGGCCGGCCACGCCTCCTACCCGGCCCTGCTGACCGGTATGGCCGCGGTGGGCCTGCTCTGCCTGGCCGTGACGGGCGCGCACAGCCGCCGTCACCTGCCCGAACCGGACCGCGCGACGCACCTCGACCGCCGGACGAGCGAGGATTCATCCGTAGAGTCCGCTACGACAACGTCCACGACACAGTCCACGACACAGTCCGCGACGCAGAACCCGCCGAGGAGCCGACGACCATGGGCCGAGTGACCGTACCGCGCAGAGTGCTGCGCCTGCGCCAGGGCACGCCCTCGTACCGCCCCGACACCCTGGCCGCCGAGGAGCCGATGGAGATCCGGGTCGGCGGGCGCCCGCTGACGGTGACCATGCGCACCCCGGGCAGCGACTTCGACCTGGCGGCCGGCTTCCTGGTCAGCGAGGGCGCGCTGCACGCCGCCCACCAGGTGGCCGGCATCCGCTACTGCGCCGGTGCCACCGCCGACGGCGGCAACACCTACAACGTCGTGGACGTCGTCCTCGCCCCCGGCGTGCCCGCCCCCGACGCCTCGCTGGAGCGCAACTTCTACACCACCTCCTCCTGCGGCCTGTGCGGCAAGGCCAGCCTGGACGCGGTGCGCACCACCGCGCCCTGGAGCCTCGCCGAGGACGGGCTGCGCGTCACACCCGCGCTGCTCTCCGCCCTGCCCGACCGGCTGCGCGCCGCCCAGAAGGTCTTCGACAGCACCGGCGGCCTGCACGCGGCCGGTTTGTTCGACGCGGACGGGCGGCTGCTCTGCCTGCGGGAGGACGTCGGCCGGCACAACGCGGTGGACAAGGTGGTCGGCCACGCCCTGCGCGAGGGCCTGCTGCCGGCCCGCGGCACGGTGCTGATGGTCAGCGGCCGGGCGTCCTTCGAACTGGTCCAGAAGGCCGTGATGGCGGGCATCCCGATGCTGGCGGCGGTCTCCGCCCCGTCCTCGCTGGCCGTGGACCTCGCCGAGGAGACCGGTCTGACCCTGGTCGGCTTCCTGCGGGGCGACTCGATGAACGTCTACACCCGCACGGACCGCATCGACACGGGAACCAACGGCACGGGAACCAACGACACGGGGAGCAACGCCACGGAACCGGCAGGCACGGAACCGGCCGACTCCGCCCCCGGGGCCGGCTAGATGCTGTTCCGCCAGCTCGAGTACCTCGTCGCCCTCGCCCGGGAGCGTCACTTCGCCCGCGCCGCCCAGGCCTGTCACGTCTCCCAGCCCGCGCTCTCCGAAGCCGTCCGCAAGCTGGAGGACGAGTTGAAGGTGCTGCTGGTGCGGCGCGGCCGCGCCTTCGAGGGCCTGACGCCCGAGGGCGAGCGGATCGTGCTGTGGGCGCAGCGGATCCTGGTCGACCGGGACGCCCTGCGGGACGAGGTGGACGCGCTGCGAACCGGTCTGAGCGGACGGCTGCGGATCGGCTCGGTGCCGACTGCCTCGGGCGCCGTCTCGCTGCTCACCGGACCGCTCTGCGCCGCCCATCCGCTGGTCACCGTGGAGTTGTCCACCGACCTGCGCTCCGAGGAACTCCTGCGCCAGGTAAGGAACTTCGAGATCGACGCGGGCATCACGTACCTGCCAGAGCCGGGCGCCGACGACCTGCGCACGCTGCCCCTGTACGAGGAGCGGTACGTCCTGCTGACCAGCCTGGCCGACGGCCTGGCCCGCCACCCGAGGGCGACCTGGGAGGAGGCCTCCCGGCTGCCGCTGTGCCTGCTGCACGCGGGCATGCAGGGGCGGCGGGTGCTGGACGAGGTGTTCGCGGGCCTCGGGCTGGCGCCGACCCCGCGGGTGGAGACGGATTCGGTGGCCTCGCTCTTCGCGCACGTGCGGACCGGGCACTGGGCGAGCGTCGTGCCCTACGCCTGGCTGCACGTGTTCGGCGTGCCGCACGGCATGCAGGCCGTCCCGTTGGTGGAGCCGGTGCACGGCGCGCCGATCGGTCTGGTGATCGCTGCCCGGGAGCCGGGCTCGGTGATGGCCCGCGCGCTGCTGGAGGTCGCCCGGCGCACCGGGATCGCCGCCGTCCTCGGCAGTCTCCCGAGCGGCTGACCGCTCCGCTCGCCGGTCCCGACCACCCGGCGTAGCCTCGAGCCGACCGCCGGGTGTCCGCCGAACTCCGAGCCCCGACCCGAGCGGGGGAAGGCGAGTGCCGTGACCACTTCCGACGACCGCGCGAACACCTCCGAGGGCGCCGCGACCACCGGCCGCGAGTCCGCGGACTCCACAGAATCCCCAGAGTCCGGGCGGGAAGCGGACGTCGGCCCCTCCCCCGCCGGTCCGCCGCGGTTCGCGCCGTACCACCACCCCGCCGCGGGCTGGGGCGCGGCCAAGAGCGTGACCCGCGTCCTGGCCCGCGAGGGCGCGTACCTGGACGGGCCGCGGGCGGTCATGCGGATGAACCACGAGGACGGCGGCTTCGACTGCCCCGGCTGCGCCTGGCCCGACGACACCAAGGGCCTGCACCTGGACATCTGCGAGAACGGCATCAAGCACGTCACCTGGGAGATGACCCGCAAGCGGGTCGCCCGCGCGTTCTTCGCCGCCCATTCGGTGACCGAGCTGTCCGGGTGGAGCGACTTCGCCTTGGAGGACCAGGGCCGGCTCACCGAGCCGATGGTCTACGACGCCGCCACCGACCACTACGTGCCGATCGGCTGGAAGGACGCCTTCGAGCTCGTCGGCCGGACGCTGCGCGGGCTGGACGACCCGAACCAGGCCGCGTTCTACACCTCCGGCCGGCTCGGCAACGAGGCGACGTTCCTCTACCAGCTGATGGCCCGCGAACTGGGCACCAACAACCTGCCCGACTGCTCCAACATGTGCCACGAGGCCAGCGGGCGGGCGCTGCAGGCCTCGCTGGGCACCGGGAAGGGCACGGTCGACCTCAAGGACTGGGAGGTCACCGACGCGCTGTTCATCCTGGGCGTCAACGCGGCCTCCAACGCGCCCCGGATGCTCACCGCGCTCGCCGAGGCGTTCAAGCGCGGCGCGCAGATCGTGCACGTCAACCCGCTGGTCGAGGCGGCGGCGACCCGGACGATCATTCCGCACGACTTCACGGACATGGCGCTGAACAGGTCCACCCGCACCGGCACCCTGAACCTGCAGCCGCGCATCGGCGGCGACATGGCGCTGCTGCGCGGCATGGCGAAGGCCGTCCTGGAGCAGTCCGCGACCGACGAGAAGGCGCTGGACCGGCTGTTCATCGACCGCCACACCAGCGGCTTCGAGGCCTACCGGGACGTCTGCGAGGCCACGCCCTGGGCGCAGATCGAGCGCCAGAGCGGGCTGGACCGGGCCGCCATCCTCAAGGCCGCGCGGATCTACCGCGACGCCGACCGCTCGATCTTCAGCTGGTGCCTGGGCGTCACCCAGCACGAGCACGGCGTGGACACCGTCCGGGAGATCGTCAACCTCCTGCTGCTGCGCGGAAATCTGGGCCGCGAGGGCGCCGGGCCCTCCCCCGTGCGCGGGCACAGCAACGTCCAGGGCAACCGCACCTGCGGCATCGACCACCGGCCGGCCGGGGAGTTCCTGGACCGGCTCGCCGAGGTGTGCGGGATCGAGCCGCCGCGCGAGCACGGGCTGGACACCGTCGGCACGATCGAGGCGATGCGCCGCGGCGCGGTCAGGGTCTTCGTCGGCATGGGCGGCAACTTCGCGCTCGCCGCCCCGGACACGCCCTACACCCACGAGGCCCTGGGCAGGTGCGAGCTGACCGTCCAGGTGAGCACCAAGCTGAACCGCAGCCACCTGGTGCACGGCCGGACGGCCCTGATCCTGCCCTGCTTGGGCCGCACCGAGAAGGACCACCAGCGCGGCGGGGTGCAGTCCACCTCGGTCGAGGACTCCATGAGCATGGTTCATCTCTCGGTCGGCATGAAGAAACCGGCCTCATCGCACCTGCTCTCCGAGCCCGCGATCATCGCCGGGATGGCCCGCGCGGCACTCCCGGACAGCCCCACCCCGTGGGAGTGGTACATCGAGGACTACGACCGGATCCGCGACACCATGGCGCAGGTGCTGGACGGCTTCGAGGACTTCAACCGCCGGGTGCGGCTGCCGCTGGGGTTCCGGATCAAGCAGCCGGCCCGCGAGCTGGTCTTCCTGACCGGCTCCGGCAAGGCCGAGTTCTCCGCCGCCCCACTGCCCGACGTCGTCCCCGAGCCCGGCACCCTGGCGCTCGGCACGATGCGCTCGCACGACCAGTGGAACACCACCATCTACTCGGACAACGACCGCTACCGGGGCGTGAAGAACCTGCGCACCCTGGTCTTCCTGAACAAGGACGACATGCGCGAGCGCGGCATCGCCGAGTTCGACCGGGTGGACGTCACCAGCACCGCCCGGGACGGCAGCACCCGCTCGGTGACCGGCTACCTGGCCGTCCCGTACGACATCCCGCGCGGCTGCGCGGCCGGCTACATGCCGGAGATGAACGTGCTCTGCGCGATCGGCGACCACAGCACGCAGAGCGACCAGCCGATCATGAAGCACCTCAAGGTGACGGTGACGAAGTCCTGACCCTTCCGGCCCTGAACGCCCCTGCCTAAGCGTCAGTCGGTCGGCTGGGGCGTCCAGCGGTGCAGGCCCTTGCGGTCGTAGTAGCGGGTCATCCCGAAGCCGAACGCCAGGGCCAGCACCACACCGACCGCGATCATGATCCAGCCGCGGGCCAGCCCGGCGTCGCCCCGGGCGTCGAAGAAGAGGATCGCCCGGATGCCGTCGCTGAGCTGGCGCATCGGTTCGAAGACGCTCAGGAAGCGGTAGAAGCCGGGCACCGCCTGCAGGGGGACGGTCGCGCCGGAGGAGGGCAGGGCCAGCGCGATGAAGACGAACATCGACACCAGCTGCCCGATCCCGCCGAACGCGGCGTTGATCGCCTGCACCCCGAGGCCGACGGCGAGGCTGGCGCAGTAGGCGAAGAGCCAGAGCATCGCCTGGTGCGGGGCGTCCATGCCGAGGATGCCGACCACGCCGAGCATCACCAGGCAGGTGGTGAGCAGCATGATCTCGGCCGTCATGATCATCTTGAGCAGCAGGGTCTGGGTACGGTTGATCGGAACGGTCGGACGGCGGGTGTGCCAGGGGCCGATCTCGCTGTCGCTGTAGCCGAGCGCGCCGTCGACGCCGTTGTGGATGATGTTGCCGCCGATGAAGCCGGTCAGGACGGCCAGCAGGGTGAAGTAGAAGGCGCTCAGGCCGAGTCCGCTGTGGCTGCCGATCGGGTGGCCGACCTGGGTGGCGACGGCGATCGGGTCGGCGAGCAGCAGGCGCGCGGTGGCGCCGGTGTCCGGGCCCGGGGCGGTCGCGGCCGGGACGGCGGCCAGCAGTTCGCGGCCGGCCGCCTGGGAGGCCTGGTGGGCGGCGTTCTGGGCGATCTGCGCGGCCATCGAGGAGCCGAGGCTGCCCAGCCCGGGGTTGGTCAACACGGTCACGGTCGGCCGCTCGGTGGCGCCGCCGGTGACCAGCGCGGTGACGGCGGAGGTGAAGCCCCTGGGCACGAGCAGGGCGCCGTAGACCTTGCCGGAGGCGAGCTGCTCGCGCATCCCGGCCTCGTCCACCTGCCGCCAGTCGACGGTGCTGTCGGGCGTGCCGGCCACGATCGCCCTGGTCAGCTGGGTACCGAGGTTCGCCGGCTGTCCGGGCGGCGGCGCGCCCTGATCCGCGTTCACCAGGGCGATGGGGAGCCGGTGCAGATGCCCGGTCGGGTTCACGATGCCGCCCATGTAGAGCAGCGAGAGCACGACGGCCAGCAGGCCGCACAGGACGCTCGGGAAGAGCCACAGTTTAGGGTGCCGGGCGAGCGCCAACGCCCTCGCCTGCCGGGGAGCCTCCTGGGAACCTGCGGTCGCCATGCCACCCCTCGGGTTCGGGCACAACCTGGTGCGCCGCTGCCGGTACGGCGGGAAGACGTTCCGTGGCGACCCGGCGGCCAAACCCGCGTCACCCGGTTGGCAGCCGGGGCCGACGCACCCTCACCCCCTTCGCAGAGGGCCGGGGGTGAGGCACGTCAGCACGTCGACGGTTCAGCGCACGCCGACGGTTCAGCACAGGCCGACAGTTCAGCGCACGTCGACGGTGAACTGCCGCTCGTCCTGGTCGGAACCGCCCGGGCGGGCGGCGCGGTTGGGGTTGCGCAGGGTGATGGTGGCGCGGCCCGGGTTGGGGCCGGCGCGGAACACGAAGTAGTAGCGGCCGCCGGAGCCCGCCGAGCCGGTGGCGCCGACCAGGTCCTTCAGCCCGAAGTCCTTGACGTACTCGTCGCCCACGGACCGTACGGCGGCCGAATCGGGGGCCTGGGGCGCGGCCGGGTCGGGGGCCGAACCGGGGGCCGGGTCGGCCACCGTCCAGACCTGGCCGGTCACCCGGTGGGCGCTGACCTCGACGGAGAACAACTCTCCCGGCTTGACCGCCAGTTCACCGGAGGCCTGGGCGAACACCGTGCCGTGGTCGAGCTTGCCGGCGGTCATCCGGTGGACCACCACCGCGCCCACCACGCCCGCGACGGCCAGCAGGGCGACCGCCGCGATCAGGATCCGACGCCACCTCATGAGTTCGCCTCATGGTGATTGATCCGCAATGCCAGGACGGCGGCGACCGCGTCCAGCCAGCGGGCGACCAGCAGGTCTCCGGTCGCGTCCCCGACGACCATCGAGGCCGCCTCCAGCCAGCCGCGCGCCACCGCCGCCGCCGGGCCGGGCAGCGGCTCGGGCAGCGCGGCGGCGTAGCGGGTGCCGCCGGAGCGGACCACCTCGCCGAGGAAGACCAGGGCGCGCGGCATGGCGCCGAGCCGGTCGACGGTGATCGCGGCGGCCACCGCGCCGTCACCGAACAGCGTGGAACGGTGCGGGCCCGGAGCCGGCAGGCCGAAGCGCAGCAGGACCTCGACGTCCAGCTCGGCGAGATGAGAGTCGCTCATGGGGGGCGGGGTGGTGCTCAACCGGACCTCACTTGGGCATCTGGACGTGGTCGGCGATCGGCATGTTGCCGCCCTGGGCCGCGCCCTCCATGTGGTTGTTGACGAAGTCGCTCTCGCTCACCCAGACGGTGTAACCCCAGGGGTTGTAGATCTCCAGCTGGTCACCGCGGTGCCCGATGATCATCATCTGGTGGCCGTCCGGACGGAACCAGGTGTCCTCCTTGACTCCGATCGGCACCGGCTTGCCCTGGTCCACCGCCGACTCGACCTGGGCCAGCACGTCCTTGCGCTGCTCCGGGCCCTCCAGGTCGACGGTGTGGTAGCCCGCCCCGGTGTGCTTGCCGATCTCGTCGTTGGCGGCGTCCTTGGACTCCCCGTCGCTCATCCCGTCCTGCCACTCGTTCCACCAGTTCTTGGTGTCGTAGACGCGGTCGGTCTCCTTGAGCCAGCGGTCGTACGCGGCCTTGCCGTTGTCGTACTGCGGGTCGCCGGGGTGCCCGCCGGTGGTGAGCTGCAGGGAGAAGAGCGGGTCGACCATCGCCCGGGCGGTGACGGTCGAGCCGGCCACACAGGTCGGCTTGTCGCCCTGGTTCCACGCCACGCCCTGGTAGGCGGTGTCCGACTGGTTCCCGGAGGCGGAGTCGATCTGCACCGGGGAGAGGCGCTGGGCCAGCCAGGCCGGGTCGCCGCCGTGCTCGTGGATCTGGTCGTCGAAGGCCTTGACCTCGTCGTAGCCGTGCCCGGCGGCCAGCGCCTTCATCAGGTAGGCGCGCTCCTCGGGGGACTTGCTGCCGGCCAGCAACTGGTCGAAGCGGGCCCGGTCGGCGTCGCTCATCTTGTCCATGAACTGGCCGGCCCGGGTCACGTCGTTGGCCGTGAGGATGGACCCGAACTGGTCGCTGCCGGCGACCTCCGCGTCCGCGATGACCAGCTTGTCGGCGGCGCCGAGGCCCTTGTTCTTGAAGCGGGCCGCCAGCGCCTTGTCCGCCAGCGCGTTCAGCTCACGCGCGGCGGCGCGGCCGGCGTCCTCCGCCTTCACCGCCGCGTCGAAGATCGACTTGATGCCGTCCTTCGCCTTGGCGTGGGCGGTGTGCATCTTGTCGTCGTCCCAGTTGAACGGGTCCGGCGCGCCCGAGACGGTGATGTCGTGCAGCAGGCTCAGCGCCTCGCTCAGCGGCGCGTGGCCCTGCCCGTGCAGGGTCTGCGCCTCACTCAGCGCGGAGGCCAGCGCGTTGAGCTGGTCCCGGCCCTTGCCCAGCATGTCGCGGCAGCGCGTCAGGTCGTCGGCGGAGGCCTTGACCACCTCGGCCGCCTTCTCCCCCACCTGCCCGGTCCAGGCGTCCGGCAGGTGCTCGGCACCGACCCGCGCCACCTTCATCTGGATCTCGTCCAGCTGGCTGCTCGCCGTGTTGTACGAGGTGGCGAGCTGGCCGAGCTTGCCCGGGTCACCCTTGGGAGCCGGAAGCTGCAGGGCGTCGTGGACGGCGTACTTGAGGTCACCGGCGCCCCACATGCCGTGCGAGTCGTCGATGGTCTTCTTCAGCCGCTCGGCCTGCTGGCGCTGGTTGCCCAGGTCCACGCCGAACGGGCTGAGCGGGTTCGCGCTGTGGTCGGGCACCGGTCACGCCCCCTGCTGCTGGTACTGCTGGCCGACACCGTGATCGGTGGTGCTGTAGTTCGCCGCGCTGGTGTGCACCTTGCCGCCGAGGTCGTTCAACGCGTCGACGTTCACCCCCAGCTCGTCCTGCCACGCCTGCCAGAACGCCTTCGCCGCGTCACCCGCGCCGTACTCCCCGAAGGTCCCGTCTCCGGACATGCCCAGTTTGCCCAGCGCGTCCTTCACCGAGCCCACGTCCGTACTCGCCGCTATCAGCTGGTCGCCCGCGTCCCCGAGCTTGTCCGGATGGGCACTGAACCCCACCCCGGCACCGCCGCCGCTCATGCGCTTCCCCCGATTCCCGGTCGCTCCCTCCGTGGAGCGGCGGTCAGCATATCGGCAGTTCTGCCGCCCGCCCCGGGCCCGAACACCGGCTTGGACAGGTGCCCGCACAACCCGCCCGATCTACCCGGAACGGTCACAGGATCAAGGGCATCCCTTGGTGCACCGTCAGGTCCCCATGCCCGCCCGGATCGTGCCCGGAGGACGACGGACAGGCCGAGGCGACGGGGCCCGGGCGAGCGGTACGGCAAGGCCCGGGAGAGCGCTACGGCAAGGTCCTGGAGGTCCCGGGGCGTTCCGGTGGGGCGTTCCAGGCGGGGGCGGATGTGCAGGTCAGAGGGGGTGGAACCGTTCCAGTGTCCCGGGGTGGCGGGGAAGGCTGGCGGTGGGACGGGCGGCGGGCCACAGTGTTGATCGGCGGCCCGGTGGCGATGGCCCCGCCGCCCGATCCTCTTCTCACACCCACCACTGTTACGGGGGAACCTCCATGTCCGTTCGCCGCGCCTTCTTCGTTCCGGCCGCCCTCGCCCTCGGCGCCGCGCTCACCCTGACCGCCTGCCAGTCCGGCGGCGGCGCGGGCGATGCGCAGCCGTCCGCCAAGCCCACCCAGGCGGCCGCGGGTGCGGCCACCATCGCGCCCGCCGCCGCACCGGCCGCGAACAGCACCCCGGCCCGCCCCAAGACCCCCGCCGCCACCTCCTCCCCGGGTGGCGGCGGTGAGGCGGGCGGCGGGGAGGCCTACGCCTACTCCCACCCCTGCGAGGCCAAGAAGCTGTCGGTCCGCGTGACCACCCGGGCCGAGGCGCCCGGCCAGCGGGTGATCGAGGTGCGCAACCAGGGCACGACGGCCTGCGGCCTGAGCTACTACCCGCTGCTGAGCCTCGGTGACTCGCACGCCGCGGACCACGGCAAGGACGTCAAGCCGCTGGTGCCCAGCGGGCTGGGCGGCGCCCCGGCCTACCCGGTGGCGGCCGGTCAGACGGCGTACGCGGTGCTCGACCTCAACCCCGGTGGTGCGGCCACCGGCACCGCGGCCGGCGTCGACGAGCTGAACGTCCTCGCCGACGGCGACCACATGGCCGCCGCGGACACCCTCGACTTCCCGCTCGGGAACGGCGCCAAGGTGGCCAAGCCGAAGCTGGGCCTGTACCGGAGCAGCGTCGCGGACGCCGCCGCGTCGACCGCCGCCGCCGACCGGCAGTCCTGACCAGGGCCGCTGTGCTCCCCTTCCTCCGGGCACTCACCCGGCGAGCCGGTACCGTGATCCGCGGATTCGACGGGATCCGGGGCCGGTCCGGGGTGAGAGGTGCGCAGAGCATGGGCGTGGAGACCGACGAGTTCGCGGCGACGCTGCGGGAGCTGAAGGAGCGCTCCGGCCGCAGCTACGGCGCGCTGGCGACCCGGCTGCACGTCAGCACCTCCACGCTGCACCGCTACTGCAACGGTGCCGCCGTCCCGGCCGAGTACGCACCGGTGGAACGCCTGGCCCGGGCCTGCGGGGCGCGCGACGAGGAACTGGTCGAGCTGCACCGCCGCTGGATTCTGGCCGACGCGGCCCGCCGCCGGGAGGCGGGCTCGGCGGGAGCAGCGGGAGCGACGCCGGCGCCGGAGCCGGCGCCGGAGCTCGCGCTGGACCCGGAGTCCACCCCCACAGCGGCTCCCACGCCGGCTCCCGCGCCGACCGAGGAGGTGGAACCCGTGCTCCCCGTGGCCCCGGCCGCCGAACCCCGGCGCCGTAACCGCACCCGCACCCGCGTGCTGCTGAGCGCGGTGGCCGTCGCCGCCGTGGCCGCCGTGGTCTCCGCCTTCCTCCTGCACGACGTCGGCGGCACGCCGGGCACCGGCACCACTCCGACGGGCGCCGCCGACGCCCCCGCCACCGCGGCTGCCACCACCGCCCCCACGGCTGCCGCCCCGCCCGCCGCCACACCCCCGTCCCCCACGGACGCCCCCACTCCGGTCCCCACCCCCGCCCCCGAGGACAACCCGCCCCCCTTCCACGTCAACGTCCTCACCGACAACTGGGGCAGCCCCTGCGGCCAGTGGTTCCTCTCCGCCCGCACGCCCGCCCAGGTGGCCCCGCCCCCGGACACCGCCGCGCGCACCGGGAGTTGGGCGGCCGCGCAGCATGCCGTCCCCGCCGGGCACCTGCGCCTGGAGCTGACCGCCCAGGGCGCGACCGCCACGCCCGTCGTCCTGCACACCGTGTACGTGCACATCGCCGGCACCCAGCCCGCCCCCAAGTGGAACGCCTACACCCCGGGCGCGGGCTGCGGCGGGAACCTCGTCCCGGCGTCCTTCGCGGTGGACCTCGACTCGCCCACGCCGCGTGCCGTCCCCGTCCCGGGCAAGGAGGGTGCGAAGAAGACCCCCGTGTCCGACTTCCCCTACCGGGTGTCGGACACCGACCCGCAGGTGATCGACGTGGACGCCACCACCCGCTCCCAGGACGTCAGCTGGTACCTGGAGCTGGAGTGGAGCAGCGGCGACCGCCAGGGCAAGGTCACCGTGAA
This sequence comes from Kitasatospora sp. NPDC034035, assembly GCF_055575755.1. NCBI lineage: Bacteria > Bacillati > Actinomycetota > Actinomycetes > Kitasatosporales > Streptomycetaceae > Kitasatospora > Kitasatospora sp. NPDC034035. The sequence continues at coordinate 111,207 of NZ_JBVISA010000019.1, forward strand.
CGACAACGGCCGGCCCTTCCGTACGGTCGGCCTGCACGGCGCCCCGAGCTACTCCTACAACGGCAGATCCTGGGCACCGGCCCCCGCTGAGGGCTGAGCACCTCGGCGGGGGGCACGGCCGGCGGCGGGACGGGCAGCCCGCAAGGGGTGCTCGGCACCACCGACGAGGCCGGGCGGCCGGTGTCCGGTCGCCGGTGGCCGGTCGCCGGTGGCCGACGGTCAGCCGAGGTTCTTCTCCAGGGCCGCGAGGTAGTTGCGCATCAGGTGGTCGCGGATGCCCTCCCCGGTCGGCGCGAAGGCCGCTTCGCCCAGGCCCTTGGCCCTTCCCGTCAGCCCGGCGATCAGTCCGGTGCCTTCCTGGATGCGACCGGACGCGTCGAAGTGGCGCAGCGTCCGGACGTGGGTGAACGCCGGCTCCGGCGGCAGCTGCGGGACGATGTCGTTGTTGTTGACGAACCGGTGGGTCCGGCCGTCGAGGCCCTTGTCGTAGGCGTCCGCCAGCGCGCGGTCGCAGGTGCGCGGCTGCCCGAAGGTGACCACCCCGTCCGCGTGCAGGCGCGGCTCCTCCAGGTGGAGGCGGGCCGCGACCAGCATCGCCAGCGCGCCGCCGAGGCTGTGCCCGGTGAACCAGAGGCTCTGCCCGTTCGTCCGGAGCTCCGCGACGGCCTTGGTGACGTCGGGGAAGATCGACTCGAGGGCCTCGGCGAAGCCGTAGTGCACATGGCCGGTCCGGGCGGGGCCGGGCCAGGGCGGGGTGGTGGAGTCGGTGAGCCAGTCGCGCATTTCGCGCGGTTCGGTGCCGCGGAACGCGACGACGATCATCCGGTCGCTGCCCATGGTGTACGCCTGGGTGTCCTCCACCGGGAACGGCGGGGTGAACCGGGTCTGGTGGTGCCGCACATCGCCGAAGCCCCAGGCCCGGGCCTGCTCGTCGATGGCGGCGTCGTCCTGGTAGGCGAGTTCGGCCGCCTTGGCCAGGCAGTAGGCGTGCGGCAGGCTGTAGCCGGCCGCGCTGTGGTCGAAGGTGGTGGGTACGGCCATGGGTGGGGCGCTCCGATCACGGAGGGCGGGACGACGGCCGAAGCCACGGCCCGCGACGGGGGATTGCCCACCTACGTAACCGCCGTTCCCCCGGCCGCCCCCGCGACACCACGCGCCGCTCACTCGAACAGGCCCACTCCCGGCCCCGATTGCCCCGGCCGCGCCCGCCCGTGCGGGTCGGCCTCGCCAGGGGAACCCACGAGCACCCCCATGGCAGCCCGTTGACACCCCGTCGATGCCCCGTCGATGCCCCGTCGGTGCCCCGTCGGTGCCCCGTCGGTGCCCCCGCACGGTCACCGCGGAGACCCGGGCGGCCCGTATCCCGTCCGACTGACGGCCGTTAGCATGACGGGTGAGGCGCCGGTGGTCGGCGCCGGATCCGGCGGATTCCGCCTCGGCGCCGAGGAGTTGACGATGAGTCGCGCTTTCCCTCTGGTTCGGACGGCCGGCCCGGTACCGGAGGCGGAGCGACGCGCCGTCCTCGCCGCGCCGGGTTTCGGCAAGTTCTTCACCGACCACATGGCCACCGCGACCTGGACGCCGGGCGAGGGCTGGCACGACCGCCGGGTCGGGCCGCTGGCGCCGTTCTCGCTGCACCCGAGCGCGTCGGTGCTGCACTACGCGCAGGAGATCTTCGAGGGGCTGAAGGCCTACCGCCATGCCGACGGCGGCGTGCGGCTGTTCCGCCCCGAGTTCAACGCGCGCCGCTTCGCGCGCTCCGCCGAGCGGCTCGCGCTGCCCGTGCTGCCGGAGGAGGACTTCCTCGCGAGCGTCGAGGAGCTGGTCCGCGCGGACGAGGCGTGGGTGCCGGACTCCGGCGGCGAGGCGAGCCTCTACCTGCGGCCGTACATGTTCGCCTCGGAGGCGTTCCTCGGCGTCCGGCCCGCCGAGGAGGTCACCTACGCGGTCATCGCGAGCCCGGCCGGGCCGTACTTCGCCGGTGGCGTCACCGGCATCACGCTCTGGGTCAGCAGCCGGTACACCCGGGCCGGGCGGGGCGGCACCGGCGCGGCCAAGTGCGGCGGCAACTACGCCTCCAGCCTCGCCGCGCAGATCGAGGCGAAGCAGCACGGCTGCGACCAGGTGCTGTTCCTGGACGACACGGGCGGCGAGGGCGATCTGGAGGAGTCCGGCACGATGAACCTGTGCCTGGTCACCGCGGCCGGCGAGCTGGTCACTCCCGGGCTCGGCACCATCCTCGACGGTGTCACCCGGGACTCGATCCTGGCCCTGGCAGCCGAGTTCGGCCTGACCCCGGTCGAGCGCGCGATCACCTTCGCCGAGCTGCGCTCCGGCGCCGCCGACGGCACCGTCGCCGAGGTGTTCGCGGCCGGCACCGCGGCGGTGATCACCCCGATCATCGGGTTCAAGGGCGAGGGCTACGAGTTCGCCGTCGGCGGCGGCGCGCCCGGCAAGCACACCCTCGGCATCCGCGAGCACCTGCTGGACGTCCAGTACGGGCGCGCCGAGGACCGGCACGGCTGGCTGCGGCGGGTGGTCTGACCGGCGGGTCGTCCGACCGGCCACCGTCCCGGGCCCTTCGCTCCGTACGCCTCGCCTCGCCCCTTCTCTATGTCAACGGAGTTGACATAGCCTGCGGGCATGAACGACCGCGTAGTCCCCGAACCGCAGCGGAGACGTCGGCGCCCCACCAAGCAGGGCGTCGTCCTCTCCGACGAGCTGATCGTCGACACCGCCCTGCGGCTGATCGGGCAGCACGGCGCCGAGGCGCTCACCGTACGGCGGCTCGGGGCGGCGCTCGGCGCCGACCCGAGCGCCGTCTACCGCTACTTCCACAGCACCGACGACCTGCTGCTCGCCATCGCCGACGAGCTCATCGGCCGCGCCCAGCACGGCTGGCAGCCCACCGGCGACTGGCGGGCCGACCTGCGCGCCATCGGCCTGCGCATCCACGCCGCCTACCAGGCCCACCCGCAGGCCGCCCTGCTCGCCGCCCACCGCACCACCGGCCGCACCCACGAGACCGCCGCCGTCGAGGCCATGCTCGGCATCCTGCGCACCGCCGGCTTCCCGGACCTCGAGGCCGTCCGCATCTACCACGCCTTCGTCGACCAGAGCCTCGGCTTCGCCGCCCTGGACGCCGCCGCGCTCGCCCTCCCGGCCCCCGCCGCGACCGCGGACCTGGAGGTCTGGCAGGCCTCCTACGCCCGCCTCGACGCCGCCACCCACCCGCACATCGCCGCCACCGCCGGCCTGCTCACCACGGACATGCGCCGCAGCGGCTACCCGTACGCGCTGGACCTCCTCCTCGACGCCGCCGAGGCCCGCCTGCGGGCGGCGGGCAGCGGCCAGGACCGGGACCGGGACCGGGACCGCTGACGACGCCCCCGGCGGGCACGGCGCCGCCGGTGGCGCGCCCCCGTGCGCTCACCACCGGCGGCCGTCGCGCGCCCTGCGCCTCCCGAGAAGCCCCGAAGCCCGCCAGGCCCGCCAAGCCCGCGACCGGGATCACTCCGCCGCGTGCACCAACTCGCCGCCCACGTAGGTGCGTTCCACCCGGGCGTGGGCGATCTCCTCGGCCGGCCCGGTGAGGATGTCCCGGTCGAGGACGACCAGGTCGGCGAGCCGCCCGGCGGCCAGCACCCCCGCGTCGTCGTGCCCGTTCACGTACGCGGACCCGGCCGTGTACGCGGCGATCGCGGAGCCCAGGTCGAGCCGCTGCTCGGGCAGGAAGACCCGTCCGTCGGTGGCCTCCGGCTCCATCCGGTTGACCGCCACGTGCAGGCCCGCCAGCGGGTCCGGGCTGCTCACCGGCCAGTCGCTGCCCGCCGCCAGGGTGGCGCCCGCGCGCTGCAGGTCGCCGAACGAGTACTGCCAGGCGGCGCGCTCCGGGCCGAGGAAGGGGATGGTCAGCTCGTCCATCTGCGGCTCGTGGGCGGCCCAGAGCGGCTGGATGTTGGCGATCGCGCCCAGCCGCGCGAAGCGGGCGAGGTCCTCCGGGTGGACCACCTGGAGGTGGGCGAGGTGGTGCCGGGCGCCGCGCCACCCGTTGGCGGCGCGGGCGGCCTCGACGGCGTCCAGCGCCTCGCGGACGGCCCGGTCGCCGAGCGCGTGGAAGTGCACCTGGAAGCCGAGCGCGTCCAGCTCGGTGACGTACCCGCGCAACGCCTCCGGATCGACGAAGCTGAGGCCGGAGTTGGCGGTGGCGCAGCCGCAGCCGTCCAGGTACGGGCTGGTCATCGCGGCGGTGAAGTTCTCCGCGATGCCGTCCTGCATGATCTTCACCGAGCCGGCCCGGAACCGCCCGTGGCTCAACTCCTCGCGCCGTCGCACGAGTTCGGCGATCTGATCGGCTCCCCGGTCGCGCTGCCACCAGAGCGCGCCGGTCACCCGGGCGGTCAGCGCGCCGGAGCGCGCCGCGGCCAGGTAGGCGTCGGACGGGTCCGGCTGGCCGTTGAACTCGCCGAGTAGCGCGTCCTGCCAGCCCGTGATGCCGAGCGAGTGCAGCAGCCGCTGGGCGCGCAGCAGCCCGTCCAGCCGGTCGGCGGCGGTGGACGGCGGCACCAGCCGGGCGACCAGGGCGGTGGCGCCCTCCTGGAGCGTGCCACCCGGGGTACCGTCGGCCTCGCGCTCGATCCGCCCGTCGGCCGGATCGGGGGTGTCCCGGGTGAGGCCGGCGAGTTCCAGCGCCCGGGTGTTGACCCAGGCGCCATGGTGGTCCCGGTTGGTCAGGTACACCGGCCGGTCGGGGACGACGGAGTCGAGCAGCTGCCGGGTCGGCAGGCCGCCGTCGAAGCTCTCCATCGACCACCCGCTGCCGGTGATCCACTCCTGCCCGGGGTTCGCGTCCGCGTACGCCCGGATCCGCTCCAGGTAGTCGGCGACGCCGACCGTCCCGGTGAGGTCGCAGACGGCCAACTCGGCTCCGCCGAACACCGCGTGGATGTGCGCGTCCTGGAATCCGGGCAGCAGCAGCTTGCCGGTGAGGTCCACCACCTCGGTCTTCGGCCCGATCAGCTCCCGGACCTCGTCGTGCCCGACGGCGGCGATCCGCTCGCCGACGACCGCCAGGCTGGTCGCCCTCGTCCGGGCGGCGTCACCGGTGTGGACGGGTCCACGGGTGAAGACCAGATCGGCCTCGGTCATGGCTGGTGCTCCGTTCTTGCGTCTCGTGAACATCTCGTGGATCTCTTGCGCTACTTGGATCTTGCGTCGCGTGGAGCTCGTGTCCCGTGGATCTCTTGCGGTTCTTACGACTCGTTGGCAAGGGAGTTGACATCCCCCGTCGCGTTCGCCTGAAAGTACGGCGAACGCCGGCGCCAGCGGGCCCAGGCCGCCGCCGGCAGCCCGGTGACGACCATCAGCGTCACCACGGTCAGCTCGAACCACCCGTTGTCGGCGGACAGTTCGAAGTGGTCGGCGGAGTCGTAGAAGGTCCAGGCGAGGTAGCCACCGACGGCGAGCAGCGCCGCCGCGCCCAGCAGTGGGCCGACCACCGCGCGCAGTCCCTCCGCCAGGTCGGTGCGCAGCAGCCCGCGGAACCGGACGGCGGCGGCGATGGCGGTCAGCGCGTAGTAGAGCGCGACGATGATGCCGATCGCGTTGACGGCGGCCGAGATCAGGTCGTTGACGGTCGGGATGGCGATCGAGGCCAGGGCCAGGAGAACGGCGATACCGGTGATCAGCAGCGTGCCGACGGCGGGTGTGGCGTGCCGGGGGTGCAGCCGGGTCCAGACCGGGCCGAGCACCCGGTCGCGCCCCATCGCGTACATCCCGCGGGCGGTCGGGATCACCGAGGACTGCAGCGAGGCCATCGCGGAGAACGTCAGGGCGATCAACGGCAGTGCGGCGAGCGGCTGGTGGGCGAGCTTGGTGCCGAAGTAGGTCAGCCCGTGCGCGCCGTTGTCGGCCAACTCGTCGATCGGCAGCACCCGTTGGAAGGCCGTACCAGCGAGCAGGAACAGCAGCATCATCACCACCAGGGCGAGCAGGCCGGCCCGGGAGGCGTCGCGCGGGTCGCGCACCTCCTCGCCGACGCTGAACACCGACTCGAAGCCCCAGTAGCAGAACACGGCCAGCACCATGCCCTGCGCGACGGCGCCGAAGGAGGGGATGTCGAAGGGGTTGAACCACTGCAGCGAGAACGGCTGGTCACCCGCGAACAGCCCGTACCCGCAGAAGCCGAGCAGCACGGCGTACTCGAACACCAGCAGCGCCTTCTGCAGCCGGGCGGCCATCTCCAGCCCGCGCACCGCGACCAGCGCGGCGCCGACCAGGACCACCAGGCCGAGCAGGGTGCACTGGACGGTGGAGTCCGCGTCCAGCCGCAGGCCGGCGACACTGCGCACGTGCGCCAGGTCGAGGAGCTGGATGACCGACGAGCCGGTGACGGTCGTGGTGTACGCCATGAACACCACCGTGCCGACCGTGTTGACCCACCCGGTGAGGAACCCCAGCCAGGGGCTGAGGGTGCGCCCGACCCACCGGTAGCTGGAGCCGGCGTCCGGCTCCACCGCGTTCAACCGGCCGTACCCGCCGGCGATCGCGAGCACCGGCAGGAAGGCCAGCAGCATGATCGCCGGCAGGTGCAGGCCGACGACCCCGGCCATCAGGCCCAGGCCGATCCCGATACTGCTGGTGGCGGCCGTACTGGACGCGGCGATCGCCGCGCCGTCCAGCAAGCCGAGGGACTGCCGCATCACGACGCGGGAGCTGCCCGCATCCGTTCTCGGGCCGCCGCCCGTGTCCTTCACCGTCGATGCCAACGGATCACCGCCTAGGTCGTGGGGGGTGTGGGGGATGTGGGTGGGAGGCCGCGCGCACCGTAGGGGAGGCGTGCGCGGGAAGTGCGAGCCATGAAACCGGTGACCCACGCCACACGTCAATGCCGTTGTCATAAGAGCGCGGCCGCCGCGTTCCGCCTCAACCCCCGCCGCCTCACCACGGGTTCACGTGGAGCCGGAAACCACGTTCACGCAGGACGCCTACGTTCTTTCCGCCGCAGGTCATCGGAACCGCGTCAACGAAAGCCGTGCCAACGAAGCCGTGCCGACGAAGCCGCGTCAACGAGAGGGAACCCACAGTTGCTCCAGCGCAACCGCCGGTCCACCGCCCTCATCCTGAGCGCGGGGGCAGCCGGTCGACCACCTGCCCGAGCTCCCCGCAACCACGACGCGACCCCCACGTGCCCACCGCACGGCTCAACGCGGCAGAACGCCGAAGGGCCCCGGGCCTCAGCCGCGGTGCCGGGCGCTCGGGCGGCGGCGCATCCGCACCAGGAACCAGCGGCCGATGACGACGAGCGCCACCGCCACCACGCCCTTCGACACCCAGCCGCCGTACTCGTCCACCAGGTGCCAGTTGTCGCCCAGCCAGTAGCCCAACAGCACGAACACGGTGTTCCACACCAGGCTGCCGAGGACGGTCATGGCGGTGAAGGCCATCAGCGGCATCCGCTGGATCCCGGCCGGTACGGAGATGAGGCTGCGCACCACCGGCACCATGCGGGCGATCAGCACGGCCTTGCGGCCGTGCCGTTCGAACCACGCCTCGGCCCGGTCGATCTCGTGGGCATGGATGAGCGGGATGCGGGTGATGAGTGCGCGGGTCCGGTCGCGGCCCAGGAGGGCACCTGCGGCGTACACGATCCAGGAGCCGACGATCGAGCCGATCGTGGTCCAGACGATGACGGCCGGCAGACTCAGCTTGCCCTGTCCGGCGGCGAATCCGGCGACGGGCAGGATGATCTCGCTGGGAATGAACGGCAGGACGGTGTCCACCAGGTTGGTGAGACCGGCGCCCGGGGCGCCGAGGGTGCTCATGACGTCGACGGCCCATCCGGCGATGCCGCCTGCGGGTTCGGCGGAAGCGGTGGCGAGCGACGCGGAAGCCAACGTTGCGATCATGCGGTCCACGGTAGGAGCCGGGCGGGGGGCGCCACCATGCGGTCAACCGCCCGGTCCTGCTGCGGTTTTCCGTAACCCCTTACCCGGGCTCCTCCCGGCCGGGCGCATGGCGTACGCACACGGGCGCCGGGAATCCGAGCAGCCGCGCGGTGAGGCGGACCGGGTCCAGGGGGGCGTCGGCCAGGGCGGCGAGCAGGTCGGCGCGGTCGGACGCCAGGGCGCAGCCGTCGACGGTGGCGGTGAGGACCCGACGCACCCCCGTGACGGTGCCCTGGACGCGGACCTCGCCGTCGATCCTCGCGACCAGGTGGGCGCTGCCGGTGAGGGATCCGGCGAGTTCGTCGAGGTCGGCCGGGTGCCGTACGCGCCTGGCCCAGTCCTTGAGCTGACCGGTGGTCAGCGTGTGGGTCCCGGTGACCAGCCGCGCGCGGTGGTGCCGTGCCGGGCGTGGACGGCCGAGGTGACACCGGTGTTCCCGTCCGGGGCCTGTCCGATGACCCAGGGGCGTCCCGAGGCGTGGGTCAGGGTGAATCCGATGTGGCCGCTCAGTCGCCGGTCGCGGCCCTGGCCGGGTACCTCGTCGTCCGGCTGCGCAACCGCAACCGGTCGCAGCAGCAGGCCAGTTCATGACCGGGCCGCGCTTCCCGACCGCACGGTCGAAGCCGCCGCGCAGTCCTGGCGATCTTGCCCGGGCTGCGCGGCCGCACTAGGCTCGGGCCTCGTGCGAGGAGATTCAGCGGGCGCCGCATCCCACCCCCCGACGGGGTTTGCGGGTGGTCAGGGCACCGCTGAGGACGAGACCGCCACGCGGGCCCCGGCCTGGTCGCGCCGCAGCCTGGGCGTCCTGATCGGCTGTCTGACCGCCGTGCTCGGTGCGCTCTACCTCCTCGTGGTCGGCACCGTCCTCGGCCCCTTCCTGCTCTGGCCGCGCAGCCGGCCGAACGCCCTGGAGATCGTGATGGCCGGGGCGCGCCGGCTGACGGCCCTGGAACGCAACCGGCGCTCCGCCTTCTTCGACGACCGCTTCCCCGAGCACTACAAGGCGTCCGACCAGAAGCTCCTGCGCTACCTGGCGGTCCGCTGCTACGCGGGACTGCTCTGCGCGGTCGTCATCGGACTGCTGGGCTTCGGCGCCATGCTGGCCGGGCTGACGGTCAACGGGATGGCCCGGGGGACGCTCGGCTGGGACCAACTCCTCACCCAGGCACTGCTGGGCAGCGTCCTGCTCTTCCTCGACGTGCAGGGCCTGTACTCGCTGGCCGCCCTGGACACCCGGATCGCCCGCGAGTGCTTCGGCCCCTCCGAGCGGGAGCTGCTACAGCGCCGGATCGACGAACTCGCCACCAGCCGGGCCGCGGTGGTCCAGGCCGTGGACGCCGAGCGCCGGCGCATCGAACGCGATCTGCACGACGGCGTCCAGCAGCGTCTGGTGGCGCTGGCCATGCTGCTGGGCAGGGCCCGCCGGGGCCGCAACCCCGAGCAGGCGAGCGCGCTGCTGCTCCAGGCGCACGACGAGTCCCGGGACGTGCTGACCGAACTGCGCGAGGTGGCCTGGCGGGTCTATCCCTCGGCGCTGGACAGCCTCGGTCTCGAAGAGGCGCTGGGCGGGGTGGCCGAGCGGTGCGGCATCCCGCTGCGGACCCGGTTCGAGGTCGGCGCGGCGCTGCCCAAACCCGTGGAGACGGCCGCCTACTTCGTGGTGTCCGAGTCCGTGACCAACGCCGCCAAGCACTCCTCGGCCTCGGCCATCTCGGTGCGGGTGACGCTCGACGGCGCGCTGCTCACCGTCCGGGTCGAGGACAACGGCACGGGCTGCGCGGACCCGGCCGGCAGCGGCCTGACCGGGCTGCTCAGCCGGGTGGCCGCGCTGGACGGCGTCCTGCACATCGACAGCCCCCTGGGGGGACCGACCACCATCACCGCGGAGATTCCATGCGCGTCATCCTCGCCGAGGACTCGACCCTCCTGAGGGAGGGCCTGGTCCGGCTGCTCGTCGAAGAGGGCCACGAGGTCGTGGCGGCGCTCGGCGACGCGGTGACGGTCCTTCAGGAGGTCGAGGCGAAGAAGCCGGACGTCGTCGTCCTCGACATCCGGATGCCCCCGACCCATACCGACGAGGGACTGCGGGCCGCCGTGGAGATCCGCGAGCGCTGGCCGGAGGTGAGCGTGCTGGTGCTCTCGCAGCACATCGAGCGCACCTACGCGGCCAAGCTGCTGGCGTCCAACGCGGAGCGGGTCGGCTACCTGCTCAAGGACCGGGTGGCCCAGGTCGAGGAGTTCCTCGACGCGCTGGAGCGGATCCACGCGGGCGGGGCGGCGATCGACCCGGAGGTCGTCCGGCAGCTGGTCATCCGCACCACGCACGGCGATCCGCTGGCCCGGCTCACCCCGCGCGAGCGCACCGTGCTGGAGGCGCTGGCGCAGGGGCACACCAACACGGCCATCGCGCAGAAGCTGCACATCTCGCTGAGTTCGGTGGAGAAGAACCTGAACACCGTCTTCGACAAGCTGGCACTGAGCCACACCACCGGCTACAGCCGGCGGATCCTGGCGGTCCTGCGGTACCTGGAGTCGTAGCAAGCCCAGCGCGGCGACGGGCCGCCCCCGCCGGAGGAGCAAACAGGGCCTTTCACGGAATTCCCGCGGCGCCGGCCCGGGAACGGCCCGGGAACGGTGCCAGAGCGGCCCGGGAGCGGTGCGAGAGTGGCGCGGAGGGGACGGATCCGGACATGCCGGAAGTCCCGGTCGTCATGCCCGACCGGGACTTCTCGTGCGCGCTGGTCACGCCTTGGTGGCGTACCCGTGGATCCAGGTCAGGTCACGGTAGCCCGGACCGTAGCGCTCGAACTCGTTCGAGCGCTCGACGGCCGCCACCCGGAAGCCCGCCTGTCCGACCAGCCCGGTGACGCTCCGCACCGTCTGGTAGCGGTAGAAGCGGGCGCTGCCGCTGCTGAACTTCTCGACGATCTCCTCCTCGCCGTCCCCCTCCTTGAAGCTGACGAAGAGCGCCCCGCCGGGGGTGAGGACGCGGTGGAACTCGGCCAGCGCGGCGCTGACGTCCTCGTCCTTGAGGTGGAGCAGGGTCGCCTGGCACCAGACACCCGCGAAGCTCGCGTCCGGGAACGCGAGGTCGCGGGCGTCCATGCGCGCGAAGGTGAGCTGCGGGTGGAGCTCCTGCGCTCGTGCCACGAAGGCGCTCGTCAGGTCGACCCCTTCCGCGCGCAGGCCCCGCTCCGCCAGCAGCGCGGTGTCGCGCCCGAACGCGCAGCCGACGTCGAGGACGCGTCCGGCCGGGTCGGGGAGGAGCGCCGTGAAGGCGTCGAGTTCGGCGACGGGGACCATCCCCGCGGTCGCGTTCTCGTAGCGTTGCGGATCCCCGTCGTACGCGCGGATCGTGCCGCTGAGGTAGTCGTGCATTCCTCTGGTCCTCGTGATCAGTCGGCGGTGGGAGCGACCTGGACGCTGTCATGGAACCACGCGCTCAGGCCGGCGATCCGCTCGGCCACCTCGCGGGTGTCCGCGCCGCTGACGACGGCCTGTCCGGCACGGATGTGGCTGGCCGAGCTGAAGTCCGGCGCCACAGCGCCCGGGGTGACGTAGATGTCCGCCTCCACGACGCCCGGGCGGGCCAGGGTCTCGTCGAGGGTCGGGGCCGAGACCACCGTTCCTTGCGGGCAGCGCAGGTTGAGGCCGCCGTAGCTCTCCTCGGTCGGCGTCGGCTCGTCGACGATCCGCGACGGCAGGTCCAGCGCCGCCAGCGCCCACTCGTCGTGGAGGTTCACGCCGTACGTCAGCTCGACGACCCGGTCCGCACGACCGCCGCCGACCCGCGCCGCGCACTCCCCGAAGACCACCTCGGAGCCGTCCCAGAAGACCTCCAGGTGGAACACCCCGTCCTCGAACTGCAGCGCCTTGAACGCGGCTTCGGTCAACGACCGCGTCCTGGCGTGGAGTTCGGGTTCCTCCGACTCCGGCAGGGTGTGGTAGGCGACGATTCCGCCACCGTGGCACTCGATGAGGTTCTGGAAGTACCGGGAGAGGGAGAACAGCCGGAGCCGGCCTTCGCGGACGACACCGTCGACGAAGAACTCCCGGCCGGGGACGTACTCCTCCAGGAGCCAGGGTCCGTCGCTGCTCTGCCGCGACGCGTCGATCACCTGCCGGAGCTCCTCCGCGTCCCGGACGACCACCGTGTGCATGGCCCCTGCGGCGTTCAGCGGCTTGAGCACCTGGGGGTACTCGACCGTCGTGACGTCCAGTCGCTCGAGGCTCTCCACGAGGAGGTGCGCCGCCGTGCGCACGTCCGCCCGGCGCAGCAGGTCCTTCTGCACGAACTTGTCCCGCATGGCCAGCATCTGCCGGGAGCCGGAGCCGACGGCCCCGCCGAGCTCGGCCAGGGCCGCGGCCTGCACCAGGTAGAACTCGTTGGCGCTGCAGACCGCGCCGAAGTCCGACGGGCTGAGCGAGTTCCGAACCAGGCCGGCGAGAACGTCCTCGACGCTGCCCGGGTCCGGCACCACGATGGCGGCGGCCCCTGCCGCACGCACCGCCGGAGCGTCCTTCGCCGGTACGACACAGGTCACCTCGGCGCCCGCGCGCTGCAGCGCACCGATCGGCCGCGGGTCCCAGCCGAGGTGCAGGACCGGGTTCGGAACGGGCATGTCAGATCCTTTGCTTCTGTCCGGCTTCACGTCGGTTGACGCGACGTCAGTTGATTTGGGGAGCGGACGGTTCGACCGTGTTCCAGCCCACGTCGGCCACCAGCCGGGCGGATGCAGGGGGGGCGTCTTCACCGGTGGTGACGGCGGCGAAGCCGAGCGCCAGAAGTGCGCCCGCCGCGAGCAGAACAGCCCGCCTCGCAATAAGCCCGTTCGCAGCGAATACCGCTTGCGTCATGATGCCCCCTTACAGCTACACCGCACGGTCGATTTTGTCGAGGAGCGGTACGATTAACAGCGGGCAACATTGTTGCCGAGGTCTCGATTACGGCCAACCCTTGCCATGGTTCGAGATCTCGCACAGCAGAGACATGAGGGGTCCCCCAATGGAGCAGAACCCTACAAAACAGACACCCCATCCCCGATGTCGAACGGCGGGGACGGGCCAACCCCACACCCCGGGCTCAATCGACGCCGACTATTCCGGAACTCGCTACGATTTCGGGCAGATCGTCCCGAAGGCACTGGAATCCCCCATCGTAGGAGAGTTGAGCCATCTGCTCGACTCGCTACGGGAGACTGCGGTCCTCACCCTCGAGAAGACGGATCTGCTCAGTCGGGAACTGACTCGGGAGAATACTCGGAATTCCAGCCAGGACGGTCTTCCGACGCACTGGGGCGAGGAAATCTCAGGCCTGTCCAACATAGCATCGGCCATCAACTCGGAGGTGAATTCCGTACGAAGAGAAATGCTCACGGCCCAGCCGGACGGGCGCCGCCCCCCGGAGACGCTGAAAGAAGCCTTGGCGTCGGTGGAGAAACCCATTCGAGCCGGCGTCAAAATGCGGACGCTCTACCAGCACACCGCCCGGTTCGACGAAGCCACCAAGGAATACGTCAGAGCGGTCTCCGACCTCGGCGTCGAGGTCCGGACCCTGGGCGAGTTCTTCGACCGGCTGCTGATCTTCGATGGTCGCGTGGCCTTCGTCCCGTCCTCACCCAACCGCAGTCGCGCACTGAGGATCACCCATCCCGCGCTGGTCGCCTTCCTGGTCGACAGCTTCGACCGGGCCTGGGACCGGGCTTCCGGCTATCCATTCGTGCCCAACCATTCGGCCCAGGCGGCGTTGGAGGTTCTCCCGGACCTCCGGTCCTCGATCAAAAGGCTTCTGGTGCGCGGCTACTCGGATGCCGCAATCGCGCGCCGACTCGGCATCAGCTCCCGCTCACTCCAGGCACACATCCAGCGGATCAAACAGGACCTCGGCGCGGCCAACCGGCTGCAACTGGGATACATCCTCGCCCGCGAGGACTACACGACAAGTGACCTGTCCCCGGACGGCGTGACCGACCAGACCTGGACCGCTCCGCCGGAGTAGGCGCCCGTACCGGAACCGGACGGTGGCGCGGACCCGTGCCCGGCCGGCTGTCGACACACGAGGGGTCGACAGCCGGCCGCCGGGGACGTCAATCGAGGAAGCCGCTCCGGTCGTACAGCACCCGGCGGGCGCCGGAACAGCAACCGGCCCGCTTGGTGCCCAGGAGGTACTCCACGCCGCCCGCGCCGGGGAACCTGCCGGCCAGATCGAATCCGACCCGGTCGAGCAGCGGCTCGACCGTCGCGTCCTGACGGATTCCCACGAACAGCACGCCGTGCGGGACGAGCCGGTCGTGGAAGCCCCGCAGCAACTCCTCGGTGCCGGTGCCGACCGAGCCCAGTGGCGCTCCGTCGCACCAGATGCCGGGAACCACGGCAGGACAGGCGCTCTCGCCGCCCTTCCCGAGCGTCCCGTCACCATGGACCTCGAAGACCGCCACCGACTCGTCGGCGAGCCGGGAGTACAGCCCCTCGCCGGCCGCGTCGCACCCGGGAGCCCGGCCCCCGGCGTACCGCGGGAGCAGCCCGATGAACTGGTCAGCGAATGATTCCATACGTACGCCTCCGTGGATGTTGGTCGGCTAGAGCCCGTCCGGACAGGGCCGCAGGCACGGGCCGGCCCTGTCGACCAGCCGGGCGATCCGTTCGGCCGCGTCGCGCGCCTGCGCGACCGCGACACCGGAGAAGGCCAGTCGCACCGAGGCCGTCGGCATGGCGAACGCAGCACCGGGTGATGCGGACACGCCCGCCTCGGCGAGCAGGGCGAGCAGTTCGCCCTCGGTGCGCGCTCCCGGGTGCCGCCCCGACGCGGCCTCCGGCGTCGGGCACTCCAGGGCCAGCGAGAGGCCGTCACCGTGGAACTCCCAGCCGAGCAGCCCGGCCGTCGCCGTCTCGAAGGCCCGGCGTGCGTCGACCGTCGGCTCGATGCACGCGGAGCGCAGGTCCGCGACCACGCGCCGGTTCAGGAAGCCCGCCCAGGCCCGCTGCCACACCGTGCCCGGTGCGCACGCGCGCAAGGAGGCCTCCGGCGGTTCGGCCGCCGGCATGACCGCCCAACCCAGCCGGCTCCCACCGCCGCACAGCTTCGCCAGGGAGGTCACGGTCCAGATCCCCTCGGGGACCGGCCCGGGTTCCACGAACCAGCGGTAGACCTGGTTCAGCACCACCTGATGGCCCGCTCCCGCGAGCGCCGCGAGGGCGTCGAGCTGCCGCTCGTCGAGCGATCTGCCGTCCGGGTTCCGCGCGGGGGTCGTCAGCCACACGGTGGCCGGCTCCGTCAGCTCCCCGACGATCTCCGGCAGCCGCCGCCACGGCGCACGCCGGACGGGTCCGGCCGCGGCCAGGATCTCCGGGATCTCGGAGAAGCTCGGCTGCTCCACCACCGCCGTCCCGGTGCGCCCGCTCCAGGCGGTGGCGAAGGAGCGCACCCCGCCCGTGACCAGGGTCCGGCCCTCCGGGGCGTCGAAGAGCTCGCCGAGCCGGTCGAGCAGGGCGCGGTCCCCGAAGGCCGACGGCGTGTTCCAGCGGTCCGCCGCGGCCAGGGCGTCGGCCACGGACTCGCCGAAGCGGGTCACGAGTGCCTCCGGCCACGGCCGCGGCGGACCGGTGAGATCGATCACCTGAGCGCTGCCTGCTCGCGGGCCGTGCGGGCGATGACCGAGGGGGACAGCTCGTAGGAGACGGTGGCCACGAACACCTCGTCGGCGATCCGGACGAAGGTGCCGGTCGGCAGGTCGACCCGCTCCACGTCGGGGTCGTCCGCGATGACGTGGCGCTGTTCCGCCGCCGCCGCGACCTCGGTCTCCGCCGCCGGCGCGGTCCCGTCCAGGAGCCGCTGGGCGAACTCCACCGGCACCAGCCGGACGCAGGTCCACGGGTTCAGCTCGATCGGCGCGGTCACCGTCGAGCGGTCGTCCGCGAGCGCCAGGGCGAGCGGCGTGCGGTAGTAGTCATAGGCGTTCATCGCGATGCTGAGCGCCGTCAGCTTGCCCCGCTCCTCGTACGCGTTGAAGGTGTGCACCACGGTCGCCAGGCAGCGCTGCTCCCAGTCCGGCCGGTCGGGCTGCGGGGCCGGTTCCCAGCTCTCGACGGCCGGAAGCCGGCTCAGCCGGTCCCCCTGCTCCTCGGTCAGGGCGGACGAGGCCTTCAGCTCCGCGCAGATGGACCCGAAGAACGCCTCCAGGCCGGCCTGCTTCAGCCGCAGCGTCAGGCGTTCGACGTCCAGCTCCGGCTGGGAGAGCGCCATCAGCAGGTCGTTGGTGTCCTTCCCGGTCACGAAGAAGTCGCCGGCCGCGTTGTTGACCACGCACGCCAGGTTCTCCTCGACCGGGACGGTGTGCAGCCCGGGCCCGTACGCCGGGAGCGTGGGCGTGAGCCCCAGCCGGCTGGCGTGCCGCACCGAGTAGTCGCCGAAGTGGATGTCCACGTTGAGCAGATCGGTGCCGCCCTCGGGCGCGACCAGCGGGAACTGCCCGTAGAGCAGGCCGTCCTGCGGGTCGAACTTGAACCAGGGCAGCTCACGGTCCAGGTAGACGTAGCCGAAGCCGTCCCGCAGCGCCTGGACGAGCCGAGTGGCGTCGGCCCGGGTGCGCACGAAGATGTCGAGGTCGCTGAAGTCGCGCACCGACTTGTCGGCGTAGCTGGCCCGGGCGCCGAGCCCCTTTCCGCCGAACAGCTCGATCCCCGCCTCCCGGCCGATCCGGTCGAGCCGCGCGAGGTTCTCGTCGAGCACCGCGTGCATGTGCCGGATGCTGTCCGCCTTGGGGCGCATCGCGGCCATGCACGCGCGGACCTCGGGGTGCGTGGACTCGAACGGCGCGAGCCGGCGCATCACCAGGGAGCGCATGCGCAGCAGCTCCAGGAAGGCGGCCGCCGCGACGCCGCCGACGGCGTCGATGACCGTCACCGACTCCTCCAGGCTGAGCCGCGGCTGCAGGCTCGACAGGCTGCGCAGCGCCAGCAGCTGGTCCTGCTTCATCGACGGGGAGTTCACTGAGCGTTCCTCATTTCATCTGCGGGGAGCCCGTGCACCGCCAGGCTCTGGTTCTTGAACGCCTTGTCGTCGGTCACCTCACGGCCGAACCAGGCCGGCGGCCGGAAGTCCCGTGCCTGCGCCTCGGAAGCGAACTCGACCTCGACGGTGCGCAGTCCGGCCAGGGCCTCGGTGTAGAGGTCCAGATAGGCGGTGTGCTCACCCAGGGCGACGGTGTACCGGTCCTTCACGACCCGTGCGCCCTCGGTCGCGGGCCAGAGCACGGCGAAGTTCTCCTCGCCGATCTCCGTCTCCAACTCGGTGCGCACCAGCCCCGAGCCGCGCTTGAGGCCGAGCACGTGCTTGCCGCCGATGCGCCGCAGCCGGACCTCGGTGCCGTCCGTGGGGGCGGTGAGATAGCCCTGCGCGATGGACCGCGGCTCCCCGCCCGGGGCCGGATGCTCCCCCTCGACGAGGAACTTCCGCTCGATCTCCAGTGCCATGTCCACGGTCTCCCTAGCTGTGGTGTACGGGGGGCGGTACGGGCGCCCGGGTGCCGAGCAGGGCCGGCAGCGCGCTCATCGCCGTGAAGACCACGGTTCCCGGGCCCTCCAGCCGCTCGGCGGGGGTGACCCCGCCCGCGTAGCCGAAGGCACGCATGCCCGCCGCCCGGGCGGCCAGGACGCCGGGCCGGCTGTCCTCCACGACGGCGCACCGCTGCGGGAGCACCCCCATCCGGTCGGCCGCGTGGAGGAACAGGTCGGGTGCGGGCTTGCCCCGCTCGACCTCGCCGGCGCTGAAGATGCGGCCCTCGAAACGGTCGTACAGGCCGGTCCGCCCCAGGGTGTGCCGCATCTTCGGGTGGCTGCCGCTGGAGGCGACGCAGCACGGCAGGTCGATGGCGTCCAGGGCCTCGACCACGCCGTCCACGGCCTCCAGTTCCTCGTCGACCGCCACCCGGTGCAGCTCGCGGAAGCGCTCGTCCCAGGCCTCGGCGGTCGTGCTGCCGAGCCGGGCCGCGATCTTCTCGGCGATCGACGCGGTCGAACGCCCCACGAACTCCTCGATCACCTCGTGCGGGGTCATCGGCCAGCCGTACTCGGCGCCCAGGGCCACGTGGGTACGGACCGCGATGCGCTCGGTGTCGACGAGGACCCCGTCGCAGTCGAAGATGACGAGCTCGACGGGCGGACCGAAGGTCACGTGACGACGCCCTGCCGCTTGAGCAGGTCACGGATGTCGTTGACCTTGTCCGCGCCGAGCCGGCGGTTCCGGATCACCTCGGGGTCCTCCACGGTGTGGGCGTACTGCCACCACGCCTCGCCCGTGTCCCGGTTCATCACCACGAACCGGTCCTTCTCGGCCGGCCCGCGCACGATCAGCGAGGTGGTCTCGGGGACCGCGCCGACCGAGTGCACCAGGGTGTGCCGCAGGACGTAGCCGGTGCCCGGCGTCTCCACGCGGACCAGCGGGGGGGTGAGCTTGCGGGCGTCGGTGTCCGGGGACAGGTCCGGGTAGTCGCCGAAGATGTAGTGGCGGTAGCTGCCGGCCAGGATCCGGGTGCCGAAGCTCCACCGGTGGTTGTGCGGGCGGTCGAAGAACCGCTGGCGGAAGACGTGGAGCCGGACCCGGACACCGCTCGCCTCGTCGTTCACCAGGACGACCCGGTCGAGCTCCTGCAGCCGCTCGCTCTGGACCAGCAGGTCGGGGGTGGCCAGCACGTGGTCGAAGGCGTCGTTGAGCCAGGTGGGAGAGGTCGCGAGCTCCTCGAGCAGTTCGTCGAGCTGCTCGTTCAGCACGGCCATGTCGTTCCAGTCGAGCGCGGCCAGCCTGGCCGGGTCGATCAGCGGCGAGCTGTCAGTGCTCATATCTCTGCACGCTCCTTCTGTTCTTGACGGGCGGCGATCCACCGCCGCGCCTTCTCCTGGATCTTCGGCAGCATTTCGGGCGCTTCCAGCATTCGTGGAAACAGCTCGGGTTCGGTGGTGATGGCCCGCAGCATGAGGTTGACCGTGATGCCGTGCCCGGGCCGGTGGACGATCTCGACCCGGTCGCCGGCACCGACCGTGCCCTCCTCCAGCACCCGCAGGTAGGCGCCGGGCGCTCCGTGCGCGATGAAGCGTTTGACCAGGTCCGGCACGTCCCAGAAGCCGGCGAACACCCGGCAGGGCTTGCGTGGCCGGATGACCTCGAACAGCGCGGTACCGATCCGCCAGCGTTCGCCGATCTCGGCGTTGGTGACGTCCACGCCGCGCAGCGTGAGGTTCTCCCCGAAGTTCCCGGGGGCGATCTCCCGGTCCAGTTCCTTCGCCCAGAAGGCACCGTCCTCGGAGGCGAAGGCGTACACGGCCTTGTCCGGACCGCCGTGGGCCTTGGTGTTGACGATGAGGTCGCCGACGAGTCCGTCGCGGACCGCGGTCACCCGGCGGTCCACCGGCTGCTTGTCGATACCGCTGCGGCCGAGGCCGTACGTCCACCAGCCGGTCCGCTCGACACCGAGGTTGACGGTCAGCAGGACCGCGTCGGCGGCCTGCCCGGCGTCACCGCTCATACGGCCACCCCGGTCTCGACGGTGGCGGGGGCCGTCCGGCGGGTGCGCACCGCGACCAGCCGGTGGGCCAGCGCGGTCGCGGCGACGAGCAGCGCGCCGTACACCAGCCAACCGAGCCAGCCCGCCTGGATCATCGCGACACAGAGCACCGGTCCGGCCACGTTGACCGCCGCCATGTTGAGGTCGAACGCGGCCAGGTACTGCTTGTTGCGCTCCGGCGGGGCCAGTTCGTAGCTGATCGTCCACCAGGCCGGGCCCTCGAACAGCTCGCCCACGGTGAGCATGGCACCGGCCAGCAGGACGGCCACCGTCGCCAGCGCGGCGCTGTGCAGCGCCGAGACGCAGAAGAGCCCGACCATCGCGACGAAGCCGATCATCGCGATCCGGAGCGCCCGCAGGCTGCCGGCGACGGTCCTGGCCACCTGTGAGCACCAGTGCTGGAGCACGATGACCAGGGCGGTGTTGATGATGACGACGACGCCCACGGTCCACTTGGGAATGTCGCCGGTCCGCAGCACCCAGAGCGGCAGAGCCACGCTGAGGACGAGGATCGAGCTGGTGAAGACCGCGGAGGAGGCGATCAGCCCGAGGTAGTTGAAGTCGCGCAGGACCGACCAGTCGGTCTTCCTCGACTCCTCCGGCGCCACCGACTTCACCCTGACCGCGTACATCAGGACCGCGCCCACCGCGAAGGTGGCCGCGTTGACCAGCAGACCGGCACGCACCGCTGTCCCGGATCCGGAGCTGAGCAGCAGCGCGCCCACGCTGCCCGCCACCAGGTACCCGATGTTGCGCAGCGCGCGGATCGCCGCGAACATGCCCGTCCGGCTGTCGCCGGGGATCACCACGCCGACCAGGCTCTGCATCAGGCCGTTGCTGCCCGCCCGCAGCGCACCGAGGAGCACGGTGAGCAGCAGCAGCGACACGAAGTCGTGGACCAGGACCAGCCCCAGGTAGACGGCGGCCCGGCCGATCCGGCTCAGCACCGAGTACGGTCCGATGCCGAACCGGCCGGCGAGGGCGCCGGCCGGTACCGCCGCCAGCATTTCGGTGATGCCACCGGCCGTGAGGACCACGGCCAGCTGGGCGTTGCTGAGGCCCTCGACCTGCACCAAGTAGAACGGCAGGCAGATCACGCTCAGGCCCATGCCCGCCGCGTCGACCAGACCGTTGACACCCAGGATCCGCGAGGTACCCGGGGTGGCGAGGACGTCCCACCAACCCAACAGCGAGAAGAAGGACCTCAGCCGCCCGGTCACTCCAGGAAGCCCTTCGCGCGGAGATCCGTGACGAAGCCGACGACCGAGTCGCGCACCTCGTCGAGTCCGGCCTCGTACTTCTCGGCCGTGCGCGCGACGATCTCCTCGACGCTCAGGCCGACACCGCACTGGGACCAGATGAACGCGCCGACCTGGTTGGTCTCGTAGGCGTCGTGGTAGGTCTCGATCAGGGTGCCGGTGTCCGACCGTCGGGTGAACAGGCCGGTCGTCCGCTTGGGGATCCAGTTCTGCTCGATCATGCCGTCTTCTCCTCGATGCCGATGAGCAGGCGGGTCGCCACCGCGGCGGCGTGCTCCGCCCACTTGGCGGGCGCCTCGTGACAGCCCTTCATGGTGAGCAGCTCCCAGGCCTCGTCCTTGCTGATCTCCGTGGGCTGGGCGGCCAGCACGCGCTTGAACATCCACTTCGGCGAGACGCCGTACTCTCCGTACAGGGCGAGCAGGCCGGCGAGGCTGCGGTTGAACGCCTCCCGCGCCGCGATGACCGCGGCGTGCTCGTCGTTGGAGGCGAGCAGACCGGCCACGTCCTCGAGGAAGCCCTCGGCGTCCAGCTTCTTGGCCTCCGCCAGCCAGGCGCTGAAGGACGACGCGCGGATGGCGTCACGGCGGGAGTTGAACCAGTCGTCGCCGGCGATCGGGGCGCCGCTGGCCAGCCGGTGCAGCATGTCGTGCTCGGACATGCCGATCTCCGGCATCTCCTGGTTCGGCACGCCGTTGGCGAAGCGGCCGATGATCTCGTCGACCTGCTCCTCGCGCCAGATCTCGATGTCGGTGCGGAACGGGCCGAACTCGCCCAGGGTGATCCAGATCAGCGGGTCGGCGGTGGAGATGTGCCGCTCGAAGGTCTCCATGCCGGGGCCGGCGACGAACGGCTCCTTGGAGATGACGTAGAGGTCGAGGTCGCTGTTGGCGTGCGCCCAGCCCCAGATCAGCGAGCCGCTGACGAAGACGCTGGTGGCGTCGGCGAAGGCCGGGTACTTCGCGTGGACGTCCGCCGCCGTGGGCAGCTGGAGTTCGGCGAGCCGGCCCTTGAGCAGGGCCTCGCGTCCCTCGGCGGACGCCTCACGGCCGGTGCCGTACTTGAGCGTGAGTGACGGTGCCTCGAAGGCCATGGGGTGATTCCTTTCGATCGAATGAACCGCGGATCTTGCCGGAGCGTCAGTTCAGGTACAGGCCCTGCTCCTCACGCTCCCGGAGCGCCCCGTAGTCGCGGTGCACGTCCGCCGCGTCGGAGGACGCGAGGTAGGCGAAGCCCGGGGAGGACGTCAGACTGGTCGTGACCGGCAGCCGGTGCCCGACGCCCACCCCGGACACCACCGCCGAGCAGCTGACGAGCGCCTCGAGCTCCGTCCGCCAGGCCTGCGACCGGACCTCGCCCGCGACCGGGTTGATGAACGAGACGTTGCGGACGTACTCGGACCACGCGACCCGGGTGTCGTCGAAGGAGCGGAAGGCGGCGGGATCGACGAGCGACATCGCCAGCAGCCGGGTCTGCGACACCCCGCAGTACTTCTCGACCAGCCACGGCAGCGTCGCGCCGCCCAGCCGGGCCCCGGTCTCGATCAGTACGGGGCCGTCCGCGGTGAGGATCACCTCGGTGTGCGCGGCGCCGTTGCCGATCCCGAGCGCGGTCAGCGCCCGGCGGACGTGGTCGACCACCTGCCGGTACTCCGCGGAGCCCACCGGGACGGGCTCCTCGTAGTCGTACACCGGGGACATCCCGTCCCCGACCCGCTTGGTGTACCGCCACAGCTCGGCGATCTTGTGCTCGCCGTCGAGGGAGACGCTGTTGGCGTAGAACTCCGGGCCGAACACCCGCTCCTGGACCAGGGCCGTGATGTTCCGCGCCCCGTAGAGGTTGCGGGCGCTCAGCACCTGCTCGGCGGCCTCGGCCACCTCGTCGGGGGTGCGGCAGAAGTGGACGTTGTCCGAGCCCGCGCTGTCCACCGGCTTCACGACGGCGTCGGTGATCCCGCGGTCGACGCACCACTGCCGGGCCTGCCCGGGTGAGTCCACCCGCAGGCCGAGCGGGGCCCGCACGCCCGCCTCGAGGAGGGTCGTGGCCATGAGCGGCTTGCAGCGCCGGGCCTCGCTGGTCGCCGGATCGTGGCCGGGCGTGCCCAGCAGGCCGGTCAGCTCGTCGGCCAGCAGGACCCCCGACTCGGTGCCGGGCAGCACGGTCGCGACCCCCAGGTCACGGAGCCGGCCGGCCACCCGGCGCGGGTCCGGGTCGTGGCCGAGGTCCTCGACGTAGTTCGACGGGTCGTGGGCCGCGCTGAAGTAGGCCGGCATGTCGGGCTGGCTGGAGACGTGGACGCACTCGGCGCCGTAGTCGCGGAGCTGGGCGACCAGGAAGCGCCCGGTCGAGTAGCCGTCGACGATCCCGAACCGAAGGGTCATCGCTGCCCCTGCCACTCGACGTCGACGTTGGGCACGGCGGGGTCGACACCGGGGAGGTTCATGTCCTCCAGCAGGTGGGTGATCACGGTCAGCAGGTCCCAGCGGTACGGCGCGTCCAGCGGGACGTCCGGGGCCACCGCGAGCACCTCCGCGATGCCGACGTCCGCTCCGGCCGCCTGCCGTCGGGCCAGGTCGCCGGCCGGGCCGGGCACCCGGGCCAGCCGCTGCCAGCTGTTGCCGAGGTCGAAGTCGTGCTCCGGGTGCAGCCGTTCCAGGTCGTCGAAGATGGCGAGGACCTCGGGCCGGGCGTCGTGGCGCGACCGGATCCGCTCGCGCATGAGCTCGCGCCGCGGCTCGTCGCAGAGCACCGCGATCTCGCGGATGACGTCCACCGGCTCGTCGGAGATGTGCAGGAAGTTGAACAGCCCGTTGACGACACCCAGCCGGTGGCGCAGGTGCTCGGGGCGACGCAGCGAGGGATCGGCCGGGCCCTTGAGGGAGTTGAGCCGGACGGCGGCCGGCACGCGGTCGGGCGTCCACTGCTCGTCCCACAGGACCAGGCAGACCGTGTCGGTGCTGGGGAGCACGGCGTCCATCGCCTCGACCCGGTCCCGCGTGGCGATGTTGAACTGGTAGCGCCAGACCTCGCGGATGGTCTGCCGGTTGTGCCGGAAGCGCACCACGTCGAGGGGACGGAATCCGGTGTCGGCGAGCGCGTCGAGCGCGCTGCGGAGCCGGCGCCCCGCGGTCGCCTCCGACTTCAGCATGCACAACGCCACGCCGAGCATGTCCGGCAGCTCGTCGGCGAAGGTCCAACAGCCCTCGCGGAAGTAGCTGTCCAGCGCGTAGAGATCGGCCTTCAGCGGCGACCGGGTGACCTCCTGCCGAACCGTCGGTGGGATCTCGGTGAGCTGGTCCACGGGCGGAACCTGGGCGAGGATCACGTCTTACCTCTCCTGCCGGAAAGCGGGCACGACTGGTCGGGGGGTGGCCAGGCTCTGCGCCAGGAACTCCACCTCGGCCAAGCGCTGGTACGGGTTGGGCTCCGCGTGTCCGGCGAACGGCCAGACCCGGAGGGACTTGGGACCTGCGTAGCGCTCGTAGGCGGCATGGCAGGTGGCCGGCGGGCAGCGGTTGTCCCGCCCGCCGACCGCGAACAGGGCCGGGCAGTGCGCGTGCTCGGCCATGGTCGCGGCGTCGAACCAGGCGATCGTGGCGAGCGCCCGACCGGCCAGGTCCGGGTAGTAGTGGCAGAACCGCAGCAGCTCGCGGTACGGCTGCTGATCGGGCAGTTTCGCCGGATCGACCACCGCGCTCAGGAACGGCGACTCGACCAGCGCAGCCGCCGTGTGCGGGTTCAACGCCGCTGCGGCCAGCGCGAGTTGGCCACCCTGACTGCAACCGGCGACGGCGACCCTGGCGCCGTCGACTCCGGGGTGCAGCCGGGCCGCGTCGACCGCCCTGGCGGCGTCCACGTACGCGTCGCGGTAGTAGTAGTCGTGCCGGTCGAGCACGCCCCGGGTCACGAAACCCGGGATCTGCGGCACGGTCAGCCCGACCGGATCCGGAGTCGCCCCCGGCTTCAGGTTGCTGCCGCCCTGCCCGCGGGTGTCCACCACGAGGGTGGCGTAGCCGACGGCGGGCCACAGCAGCCAGTCCAGCACGTGGCCGCGCCCCTCGCCGTAACCGAGGAACTGGACCACGCACGGCACCGGCTCGTCCCGCCAGCGCGGCAGGACCAGCCACGCCCGGATCCGGTGGCCGCGCGAACCGGCGAACGAGGTGTCGAAGACCGTCACCCCGGCCGCCGGAGTCCGCTCCGGGGTGAACTCCGGCTCCAACGGGTGCCGTTCGGCCTCCGCGAGGGTGTCCGCCCAGAACCGGGCGAAGCCCTCGGGAGCGCCGCCCGGCACCGCGCCGACCTGCGGCGATCCATCAATGCTGGTCAGGGCGGGCCTCCGTCGCGAAGTCCGCCAACAGTTCCTCCAGCAGGCCGCGGCAGTCGCCGCACCCCTGGCCGGCCAGACAGCTCGCACCGATCTCGTCGACGCTCGTCGCACCGCGCCTGATCCAGTCGACGATCTCGTCCTCGCCCACCGCGAAGCAGATGCAGATGCTCGGCGCGGCGAAGGTGCTCACGCGGGCTCACCGCCTTCGCTCCCCTGCCAGGAGTCGAGCATGACGTTGGGGAAGATCCGCTGGATCCCGGGAGTGTTGAACTCGATCGTGTGCGTGGTGACCGACAGCAGGTCCCAGTGGTCCGCCGGATCGGCGAAGGCCGACCGGGTCGCCGCCAGCACGTCCGCCAGGGCGATCTCGCCGCCCTTGGCCCGGATCCTGGCCAGCTCGCCGGCGGGGGCGGTCGACTCGGTCAACCGCTCCCAGCTCTTCTCCAGCTCCAGGTCATGGGCCGGCGTCTGCGCCTCCAGGTCGTCGAAGGCGGCCTCCGCCTCGGCCCGCGCGTCGTACCCGGCCCGGATCCGGTCGCGCACCACGTCCCGGCGCCGGGGTCCGGCGAGGATGGACAACTCCCGGATCACGTCGATCGGTTCGTCCGACGTGTGCATGAAGTTGAACAGGCCGTTGACCGCGCCCAGCCGTCGCCGCAGGTGCTCCGGACGGCGCAGCTCCGGCGCGGACGGCCCCTTCAGCGCCGTCAGCCGCACCGAGGCCGGCACCCGTCCCGGCCGCCACTGCGAGTCCTTCACCACCAGCAGGACGGAATCGATGGTCGGCAGCACCAGATCCATCGCGTCGATCCGCTCGCGGGCGGCGAAGTTGAACTGGTAGCGCCAGGTCTCCCTGATCGTCAGCCGGTCGTGTCGGAAGCGCAGCACGTCCACCGGGTGGAAGCCGTTGTCGGCGAGCGCCTGGAACGCGACCCGGTAGCGCCGACCGGCCGCCGCCTCGGGCTTCAGCACGCACAGGGTGACTCCGAGGACGTCCTCCAGCTGCTCGCCGAAGGTCCAGCAGCCTTCCCGGAAGTAGTTGTCCACCCCGTAGAGGGCGGCCTTGGCCGGTGAACGTGTCACCGCCTCCAGGACGTGCCGGGGGATGTCGTGCAGGGGCGCCGTGGTCATGGCAGTACCTCGTTCGAGAATCGATGGCGACGCGAACTCACCTGAGGGCGACGCGGACTCACATGAGGGCGATGCGCCGGCGGTCCGCGGTCACGAGCGACCCGAGGCCGACGGTGGCCGCTCCCAGGTCGATCTCGGGGAAGAAGGTGCGGTAGGCCGTGAACGCGACCAGCCGCCAGATGTCGTGCTCACCGACCCCGAGCTCGCGGACGTTCGCGATCTGCTTGTCGATCGGCATCGTGCCGGCCGCGACGACACCCTTCTCCTGGTACCAGAGCTGGGAGCCCGGCTCCAGGTGCAGGTCCTGGCCGGCCAGTCGGGCGGTGTCGCTGCGGTCGGTCATCAGCATCATGTTCTGCGGGCCGACGATCTCGATCGCCCGCTTGGCGATGGCGTAGTCGACGTGCTCGCCGTCGAAGTTGAGGCAGGCCGCGATGCGGCCGGCGTGCGCGCCGCGCATGATCGCGGCAGGAACGGGCCCGACCTGCTCGTGCAGGTCCGCCAGGTTCCAGGAGGGCAGGTCGTAGCTCGCCAGCAGGGCCTCCCGCTCGGCCTGGGCCTTGCGGGTCCGGAAGGCGTGCTTGATGAGCAGCGGCATCTCGTTGAACAGGTGGTCGGTCACCACGCGCACGCCGTTGTGCGGGCAGTCGGCGGCCTCCGCCGCGCCCAGCACCACCTCCACGCAGTCGGCACCCAGCTGCGGGTCCTCCTTGGCGAAGTGGCCGAGCGCCGGCCGGACCCCGCTCTCGACCAGCCGGGTGACGATCCACTCCAGCGAGGGGTGGTCCGGCGTGAACTGCTCCGCCAGGTAGGAGCTGGACTGCAGCGCGTCCGGCGACAGCATGATGTAGACCAGGCCGAGCTCGCCACAGCTCGCCAGCTTCTCCCACTCCTCCTTCGACGGAGCCCACACGGCGTTCGCCGGGGTGCCGCCGAAGCTGGCCACCAGCGGGCCCTCGAGCGCGACGGCCGGCACGAACGGCAGCTGCCCGTCGGCCCGGAGCGCCGCGTAGCCGCGCATGAACTCGACGAAGGCGTCGAGCCGTTCGCGCCGCAGGTAGAGGGTCGGGATGCAGAGCAGGCCCTCGTCCGAGGCGACCTTGTCCAGCTCGTGGAGGTCGATCTCGGCGAAGTTCGAGAAGTCGATCGGCCCCAGGCCGTGACAGTGCACCTCCACCGGCAGCGCCGGCACCACGTACGGCGCGCCGCTCGGCACCTCGCCGAGGTCACGGTGCACCGCCGCGTCGCCGCGCGTGATGCGGCCGGCGGCCCAGGTGACCTCGGCGTTCGCCGCCCCCTGCGGACCGAGCCAGATCTGCGTCGACCCCAACGTCTCAGCCACGAACGCCCCTTAAATCTCGGATTCCCCGTCACCGGCCGCCCAGCGGGCCGACTCGCAGAGCGGTCAGCGTCCGCGAGCCGCCGCGCCCTGTCCTGAGCGACTGTGATCACGACTGCAGAAGACTCTCGCCGTTCGCCCTGTGCAGGCCAAGCGACCGCAGGGCTCCAAGTTCCGCAATACGGTGAGTCGAGGCGTCGAATACCGGATAACTGCAGTGAATCGTCGGAATTCAGACAGTCACCGGCTGCTTTCGTCCGAGCACCGATGGGGACCGCCGGGCGCGGACGGGAAGGGTAGGCTCCCCCGACATGACGACCCAGCCCACCACCGCGACCGGCACCCCCACCCGGTCAGGCAGCCGGATACTCCTCGTGCACGCCCATCCTGACGACGAGTCAATAGCCAACGGCGCCACCATGGCCCGTTACGCCGCGGAGGGAGCCACGGTCACCCTGATCACCTGCACCCTGGGCGAGGAGGGCGAGGTCATCGGGCCGGACCTGGCCCACCTGACCTCCGACCGCGAGGACCGTCTGGGCCCCCACCGGGCCCAGGAGATCGCGGCCGCCCTGCGCGAGCTGGGCGTGACGGACCACCGCTTCCTCGGCGGACCCGGCCGCTACCGCGACTCGGGGATGATGGGTTCCCCCGGGAACGACCGCCCCGACTCGTTCTGGCAGGCCGACCCCGACGAGGCCGCCGCGCACCTGGTCGAGGTCATCCGCGAGATCCGGCCGCAGGTCCTCGTGACCTACGACCCGGACGGGGGCTACCGGCACCCCGACCACATCCAGGCCCATCGGGTCGCCATGCGGGCCGCCGCGCTCGCCGCCGACCCGGCCTACCGCCCGGAGTCCGGCACGCCGCACGGCATCGCCAAGATCTACTGGAACTGCGTGCCCCGCTCGGTCGTCGACGCCTGCGCCGCAGCCCTGCACACCGCCGGCGCGAACGCACCCTTCCCCGCCGCCGCGGGCCACCACGACATCCCGCGCGTGGTCGAGGACGACGCCGTGACCACAGTCGTCGACGGCAGCGCACACCTGGACCGGAAGCGCGCGGCCATGGCCGCCCACGCCACCCAGATCACCGTGGCGGACCCGTTCTTCGCCCTCTCCAACAACCTGGCCCAGCCGCTCTCGGCAACCGAGTACTACCAGCTCGCCCAGGGGGAGCCCGGCCCCAGCGGCCCCTCCGGCCGCGAGGAGGACCTGTTCGCCGCATTCCCGAGCACGGGACCGTAGAAGAGCCGGGCCCTCACGAAGCGCCGCGCGCCGAACCGCACACCGCAGAGCAGGACTCCAGGGCGACGGGCCACTGGCGCGGGTCGGCGGCACCTCGGGACCCCTGTGCCGGCCCCTGGCCACCGACCGCCCTCAGGGGTGCCCCTTGGATTTCCCGGCATATAGCCTGGGTTCACGGTCGGCCGGTCGAGTTCTGGGACCCGGTGGCAGGCCGACGGTGTGGTTTTGCGGTGTTCAGTGTTGTGTTGTTTCAGCAGAGGTGTGGGGTCTGGCTATGGCTATGGGCAAGGTCGTCCGGTTCGACGAGGTTCGAGGGTACGGGTTCGTCTCTCCCGACGGTGGCGGGTCCGACGTGTTCCTGCACGTCAACGACCTTCTGGTCGACAAGTCGCTGATCAGCCCCGGCGTTCTCGTGAGCTTCGACCTGGAGGACGGTGACCGCGGCCTCAAGGCCTCGGCCGTCTCCCTCGCGAGCGGCCGGCTGCCCTCCTCACCCCGCACCGACTCGCGTCCGTCGTCGGTGGTCCCCCACGCACCGGCGACGGACGCCCGGATCGACCTGGACGACGGCACCTGCGAGGTGCTCTCCGTCAAGGACTTCACCGACGAGGTCACCGAGGCCCTGCTCGTCAGCGCCCCGGCACTGACCGGTGAGCAGATCCTGGACGTCAGGAAGCGCCTGGTGCGGATCGCCGTGGACCACGGCTGGGTGGAGTCGTAACGGCCGCCATCGGTCGAGAGCCGACCGGGGCACGGAAACGTGCCCCGGTCGGCTTCGTCGTCGGGCCCTTCCACGGTGTGCACCGGATCGGAGCGAGAGGCGGGGACGGCCGCAAGACCGCCCCCGCCGGTGACACACCGTCAGCTCGCTGTTCTCCTCCGCCGACGCCGAAAGATCAGACCGCCGTGGCGAGTGCCCGGGCGGGCTGCGTCTGCTCGTAGGCGTGGCCGACCCGCAGGAGCGTGGGCTCACCGAGGGGCCGGCCGAGCAGCTGCATGCCGATCGGCAGGCCCGCCGTGTCCTGGCCCACCGGAACGGTCAGGGCGGGCAGTCCGGTGATGTTGGCGGGGGCACAGAGCCGCACGTAGGCGTCGGAGACGCTCTCGGCCGTGCCGTCGGGCCAGGTGACCGTCGTCTCGTCGGCCCCGACCGCGGGCATCGGGACGCTCGGGGCGGCGATCACGTCGACCTCCTCCAGCATCCGTGCCCACTCGGCACGCATGAGCGTGCGGGAGCGTTGAGCGCGCAGGTAGTCACCGGCGCTCATCAACTCGCCTGCCTCCAGGAGGATGCGGACGTCCTCCTGATACAGCTCGGGGACCGCTCGCAGGCTGCCCTCGTGGTAGGCCCCGGCCTCCGGCACCATCAGGCCCCACTGGGTGGCCTGGATGTAGCGGGTCATCGGGATGTCGACCTCGACGAGCCGTGCGCCCAGGGACTCCAGCTGCCCGATGGCGTGCCGGACGGCGGTCTCCACGCGCGGGTCGACGTTGTCGAAGTAGTAGGTGCGGGGCAACCCGATGCGCAGCCCCGTCAGGTTCGTGCCGGCACCGGGCCGGTAGTCCGCGGCGGGCACGGACAGCGAGGCGGGGTCGCGCGGATCGTGTCCGGCCAGCGCGGTCAGGACCAGGGCCGCGTCCTCGACGGTGCGGGTGATCGGACCGGCGTGGTCCAGCGACCAGGACAGGGAGGTGACGCCGTGACGGGGGACGAGACCGTAGGTCGGCTTGAGGCCGACAACCCCGTTGAGCGCGGCGGGCACCCGGATCGACCCGCCGGTGTCGGTGCCCAGGGCGAAGGTCGCGGTGCCCGACGCGACGGCGACCGCGGAGCCGCCGCTGGAGCCACCGGCGACCCGGCCGCGGTCCCAGGCGTTGCGGGTCTGCGGGGTGGTCAGGCCGAACGCGAACTCGTGGGTGTGGGTCTTGCCGAGCAGGATCGCGCCGGCTGCGCTCAGACGCGCGGCGACCGTGCTGTCCGCTGTCGCGCGATGGTCGGCACGGACCCGGGAGCTGGCCGTGGTGGGCATCCCGCTGACATCGATCAGGTCCTTGAGCCCCATCGGGATGCCGTGCAGCGCTCCCCGGTAACGGCCTTGCGCCACCTCGTGTTCGGCTTCGCCCGCAGCCCGGCGTGCCTGCTCCGCGGCGACCGTGACGTAGGCGCCGAGGGACGGCTCCGCCTTCTCGATGCGATCGAGGACGGAGTCGACCAGTTCGACGGGGGACAGTCGCCGGTCACGTATCGCGTCCGCGGCGGCGGCGAGGGAAAGCTCATACGGCTGCATCGTGCTTCTCCTCTACGGCGCGGTAGGCGGCGGCGGGCGGGACGTCCGCGAAGTCCAGTTCGCGCAGGACCGCGACGACGCTGTGGATGTGGTTGGCGACCGCGGCGACCGCGGCGTGGCGCTCGGCTGGCAGCGCAAGTCCGGCGCGGGCGGCCCAGCGGGCGGCCTCCGGCGGTGTGAGTTCGACGGCGGGCATGAATGTTCTCCCTCTCGGTGGAGGTTGGGGCGGCGGAGTGGCCGACGCCCTGTAGGCCGAGGATTCGTTGTGGACAGCCGAAGGCGCCGCGGCAGTTCGGCGGCCCGCGCGGGACCGGCCGAGCGGCACCGGCCGAGCGGCACCGGCCGCGTGATCAGGCCGGGCGATCGGGCCGGGCGATCAGGCCGCGCCGGCCGGGATCTCGACGCCCGGCTCGGCGAGCAGCCGGTAGCGGCCGTTCTCCCGGCGGACGGCGCCGGCCGTGGGCTGCGGGAAGTGGGTGCCCAGGAGCAGCGCGTCGGTGTCCGCGAGCGCGTCGAGTATCCGGGCGCGGGTGCGGACCGCCTGGGCGGAGTCGATGTCGACGCAGCTGTGCACGTGGGGGTGGGACAGCTGCACGGGGTGGTGGATGCTGTCGCCGGTGATCAGGGCGCGGCGGTCGCTGCCGCGCAGTTCCACGGCGACCTGCCCCGGGGTGTGGCCGGGGGCCGGGACCAGGAGGACGCCGGGTGCCACTTCGTGCCCCTGCTCGGGGACGTCCACGAGGTGGTACTGCCCGGCGTCGCGGACGGGGGTGACGGAGTCTCGGAACATCTGGCGGCGGGCCTCGTCCAGGTCGGTGGCGGCCCAGTGGTCCCATTCGGTCCGGCTGGTGAGGTAGCGGGCGTTGGGGAAGGTGGGGACCCAGTCCCCGCCGACGAGGCGGGTGTTCCAGCCGACGTGGTCGGTGTGCAGGTGCGTGGTGATCACCAGGTCCACCGACTCGGGCGGGAAGCCGGCCGCGGCCAGGCGCTCCAGGAAGTCGGTGTCGAGACCGTTCCAGGCCGGGTTGGCGCGTGGCTTGGCGTTGCCGATGCCGGTGTCGACGACGATCCGCAGTCCGCCGGCCTCCACCGCGAAGCTGTGGCTAGCCAGCCGTGGGACCTCGGCGTCGGCGAAGTCGGGGCGCAGCCACGACGCCTCGTCCAGCACCTCCTTGGTGGCGTCCGGCAGCAGCCAGGGGCCGGTCTCCCGAGGCAGTTCGATCTCGTCGACGCGGCGGAGGGTGATGTCGCCGAGGCTCCACCCCGTGCTGGTGGAGGTGGCGGCCTGACGGGGCGTGACGGTGCTCATCGTGGGGTCCTTTCGGGTGGTGCGGGTGCGGGAAGGCGGAGCTCGGTCAGGCGGTGCGCGGCCGCCGCACGCCGCGGACGAGGCCGACCAGGGTCAGCAGGACGACGGTCGCGGCGTAGAGCGAGACTGCGGTCTGCAGGCCGTACAGGTTGGTGAGCAGACCGGCGAGGACGGCGGGGATGCTCATCGCCAGGTAACTGAGGACGTAGTAGGCGGCGAGCGTGCCGGCGCGTTGGTCCGGGGCGGCCGGGGGGAGCAGGAGGCGCAGGGCGCCCTGGGTGACGGCGCCGAAGCCCGCGCCCGCCAGGGCGGTGCCGGCGAACAGCGCGGGCAGGCTGTGCAGTTGGGGGCTGCTCAGGGTCAGCAGGGCTCCCGGGATCAGGAGCGCGCTGCCGGCGAGGCTCACCGTGCGGGCGGGCAGCGCCCGGGCGGCGTGGCCGCCGAGGCCGGCCGCGGCCGTCATGGTGAGGAAGACCAGGCCTCCGGTGGCGCGGCTCGCGTGCGGGGCGATGAGCCGGGCGAGCGAGGGGCCGAGGGAGGAGTAGAAACCGCCCAGCGCCCAGGCGGCGACGACGCCGGGGGCGAGAAGCCTCATGGCCGGGCGGGAGGCGGGGGCGACGGCAGTGCCGGGACGCAGCGAGCGCCACGCGCCGGAGTGGGGATGTGCGGTCTCGGTGGTGAGAAGCACTGCGGCCGCCTG
This sequence comes from Kitasatospora sp. NPDC034035, assembly GCF_055575755.1. Taxonomy (NCBI): domain Bacteria; kingdom Bacillati; phylum Actinomycetota; class Actinomycetes; order Kitasatosporales; family Streptomycetaceae; genus Kitasatospora; species Kitasatospora sp. NPDC034035. The sequence continues at coordinate 144,314 of NZ_JBVISA010000019.1, forward strand.
CGCGGTGAACAGCAGGAGCAGCAGCAGGTAGACGGTGCGGGTGGGAGCGGGGGCGAACTGCACGAGGGCGGTGGCAGCCAGCACCCCGACCGCCATGCCGGCCACGGGGGCGATGCCGTTGGCGGCGGTGGCCCGTCCCGGGCGGTCGCGGTCCTCGAAGTCGAGCAGGGCGGCGCCGGCGGCGCTGGTGGCCACGCCGGTGGCCACGCCCTGCAGGATCCGGGCGGCGATCAGCGCCGGCACCCCCTGGGCGGTCGCGAAGACGGCCATCGCGGCGCCTTCCGCCAGCAGCGCCCCGGCGAGGACCGGGCGCCGGCCCAGGTGGTCCGAGAGCGTGCCCGTGGTCAGCAGTGCCGCCAGCAGGGCGAGCGCGTAGGCGCTGAACACGACGGTCAGCGTCATGGCCGAGAAGTGGAATGCGGTTTGGTAGAGCGCGTAGAGCGGGGTCGGTGCGCTGGAGGCGGCCAGCAGGCCGACCAGGACCGAGGCGTGGAGCCGGAAGGCACCGCGGTGGCTCAGCAGGGGCAGGCGGCGGGGGCGGGACGGCAGGGCTGCAACGCTGAGCATGGAGCACCTCTCACACCTAAAGGCAAACGCTTTGCATTAGGAAGAGTAGGCCCCAGGCCACTCGAAACGCAAACTTTTAGCTTTTAGGAGCGGAGGGTGCGGAGGGAGCGGAACTCCGGCCGAGGGCCGTCGCCACGAGGCGGTCGGTGTAGGCCGCCGACAGATCCGAGGGACGGAACAGGATGCGGTACATCAGGGGGGCGACGACGACGTCCAGCAGGGTCTCCACATCGGGCACGGCCTCCCCTCGCCCCGCCGCGCGCACACCGATGGCCTTCAACTGCTCGGCGGCGTAATCGGAGCAGCGAACCGCGTTGCCCTGCTCGGGGTCGCCCAGCAGGGCGTCGCGGATGTACGTGCGGCCCGCCGTCGAGGACATCTCGTCGGCGAACTGCGCCGCCCATGCCCCCAGGTCCGCCCGGAGGCTGCCATGGTCGGCCGGCGGGGTGTCGGGGCGCAGCCGCTCGACGGCCACGTCGGACAGCAGTTCCCGCAGGTCCCCCCAGCGCCGGTAGACGGTGGACGGCGTCACTCCCGCGCGGGCGGCGATCAGGGGCACGGTGAGCGCGTCCCGCCCCACCTCCGCTTCCAGATCCCGGACGGCCTGGTGCACGGACTGCTGGACGCGGGCGCTGCGCCCGCCGGGGCGTGTGGTCGCTCGGGCACTCATGCACACAGCTTAACGCGAAGAAGTTGCGTCTGGGCCGAGCAGACCCCGGGGCCCTGTCCGGGCCCGCACCGCCCCGGCTGTGCGAGCGATGCGGGGTCCATGGGCAGTCCGGCCCAGCGCCGGGGGCCCGCCTGGCGATGCACGTACGAATGGGGGGGCACCCCCGGCCGGGAGCCGGCGGCGCCGCGCGCTGATCCGGCCCGATCCGTGCGAGAGGGCACGTCGAGCGTGACAGCCACTTCCTCTCGCTTTTCGGATGTTGCGCCATGACGGCGGCGCGCGCCGATGCGCCGGGACGGGGCCGGCCTCGTGTCGCCTGGTGGGAATGTGGCTCAGCGGGCGCTGCCGAGGTTCCGGTCGGTGTCGGCGCCTTCGAGCATGAGGGTGGTCTCCTCGATGCGGCGGAAGCGGCCGTCGGCGGCGAACTCGGCGAAGAGGTAGACCTCCATGCGGACGGTGGAGCCGTCGGTCTTGGTGACGGTCATGGTGTGGCGGTCGGCGTAGAGGTTGCCGGTGGTGAGTTCCTCGTGGACGTCGACGGAGCCGCCGGCGACGACCGTGCGCAGGTGGGCGATGTGGGCGAGGAACTCGGTGCGGTCGGCCCACTCGCCGTCGGTGCGCTGGCGGTAGTCGGGGGCGAAGTGCCGGTCGGCGGCCTCGTCGAGGTCGAGGCCCGGGGTGAGGAGCAGGTCGGTGAGGGCGGCGCGGGCGTCGGTGTGGTTCATGGGGATTCCTTCGGTTGGGTGCGGGCGTGGCCCGCCCTGGGCCAGTCAGGGGATGCGTGCCTTAAGCACGCTTCTGACTGTACCAGGAAAAGCGTGCGCCAAGCACGCTAATCTCGAGAGGTGAAGAACTCGACGGGACACGACATCGCCGACGCCCTGGGACTGCTCATGCGGCGGAGCACTCGCGCCCGCCTCCACACCCAGCTGACCGAGGGGCTCGGGGAAGCGGTCGACGACCTCACCTACCCGATCCTCAGCGGCCTGGCCCGGACCGGAGCGTGCAGCGCCGCCGACCTGGGCCGCGAGATCGGACTCGACCGCACCACCGTGACCCGTCGCGCCGACCGGCTGGAGCAGGCCCGCCTGCTCCGGCGCCAACCCGACCCGGCCGACGGCCGCGCGACCCTCCTCGCGCTCACCGAGGAGGGCCACACCATCGTGTCGGTCACCAGACAGCGACTGGCGGCCGGCATCGCGGCCTCGCTCGCCGCCTGGCCACAGGCGGACGCCCAAGCCTTCGCACGCCGGCTGCGCCGCTTCGTCGACGAGGGCCCGTTCGCCCCCGAACGCCACTGACGGCCACCGGCGCAGGCCGCCGGGCAGCAGGCATCGGGCTCACCTCGGTTGGGCGCCACCACCTCCACGAAGCGGCGCCAGCTGGCGGCTGAGCCTGAGGACGTTGTCGATGAGCCGAGGGTCGGCGCTTCCGCGGAAGGCGGGAACGGGGTGGGCCTGGGGGCCGATGAGCAGGCCGGTCCTCCCGTCGAGCGAGGAATCGGTCGCGGCGAAGACGGACGGACGGGCGGCGACGGAGGCGGGGCCGGCGGTGGAACGCTCGAAGGTCCGTCGGACCAGTGGCCACAGCAGACGCAACCCCGGGGAGACGATCTTCGGTGAGGCCATGGTGCCGTTGGTCATGTCGGTGGCGGCGCCGCCGGGGTCGGCCGCGAAGACCGTGATGCCGGTGCCGCGCAGCCGCTCGGACAGGTGCAGGGTGTAGGCGAGGTTGGCGAGCTTGGCGCGGCCGTACCAGTGGAAGCCGTAGTAGCCACCCGGCGGTTCGACCGCATCGAAGGCGCGCTTGGCGACCCTGATCGCGCCTGAGGTGACGTTGACGATCCGGCTCGGCCCGCCGGCTCGGAGCTGATCGAGCAGCAACTCGGTCAGCAGGTACGGCGACAGGTGGTTGACGGCGAATGACGCCTCGATCCCGTCGACCGTCTGCCGCCGCTGCGTGAACATCGCGCCGACGTTGTTGACCAGCACCTTCAGCGGCCCCTCGTCCGCCAGCTGCGCGGCGAGCGCTCGTACCTGGTCGAGCGATGCGAGGTCGGCGGCCACGAAGCGCGGAGCGGCTCCGGTGGCGACCGCCGTGATCCGCTCGATGGCGCTTCCACCGCGCTCGGCGTCGCGGCCGACCACGGTGACGGCGAGCCCGCGCGCCGCAAGTCCCATCGCGGTTTCGAGGCCGATGCCTCCGGTCCCCGCCGTCACCACTGCCCGTTGGACCACAGGTCCGCCCTCCCACGTTCCACATATTCGGATAGCTATCCGCTTCGATGGGCACGCTAGCACAAGCGGATAGTCATCCGGTTGTTGGTGGGTGGGACGAACCGGCCGACCCCTCGGGACCGGTCGGCGGACGCCGGGAGGGCGCGCTGCCGTCAGCGCGGAGAGCGCAGCCCCTGAAGAAGGACGTCGAGGTAGAGCCCGCGACGCGCATGGTCGCTGTCGCCGGAGCGCACGGCATGCTCGACGCCGCAGAGCAGGCGGCGCACGTCGTCCGCCCGAATGCCGCCCCGGATGGCACCGGCCAGACGTGCGCGGTCCAGCAGCTCCGCGACGGCACGGTCCAGCTCGGCCTTCATCTGCGAGGTCTGCGCCTCGGCATCGCTCGCGGACTCCAGCACGGCCGCGAACCCCGGATCGTCCAGCGCGTGGTCGAGAGCGAAACGAAGCAGCCGGTGCAGGCCCGCAAGCGCGTCCTCGTCGGCGGCGGCCGCCTGCGCCTCGTCGACCAGTTCCCGGAAGCGGTCCGCCGACAGCGCCTCCACCAGCGCATGGCGGTTGGGGAAGTGCCGGTACACGGTCCCCACGCCCAGGCCGGCGAGCTTGGCGATGGCGTTCAGCTGAAGGGAGTCGTCACCGACGGCCAGTTGCTCGCGGGCGACCTGCAGCACCCGGGCCCGGTTGCGCGCAGCATCGGCCCGCAATACTGGCCCCTGCCCCGCTCTCGGTGTCACGGCCCCAGCATAAGCGGCCGCCCGAGATCCCCGACCCGGACTCGGACCCCGGAGTCCACCCCTCCACGGTCAGGATCCAGGTCAGGCCTGGGGGCCGGCGACGACCACGGTCAGTGGGCGAGGGAGACCGCGAAGGGCCGGAAGCCGTGTCGGCGCAGGATGTGGGGAACCACGAGGATCATGGCCTCGGTGGCGCGGGCGGTGGTGACGTCGCCGAGGTCCTCGATCCATGCGGGCTGCCAGCCCAGGTCGCCGAGCAGGCCGGTGACCGTCTTCTTCGCGGGTTCGTCGTTACCCGACACGTAGGCGGTCGGCGGGGTGGCCAGGGTTTCGGGGGCGGTCATGACCATGAACAACATGGTGTTGAGGGTCTTGACCACACGGGTGTCGGGGAGGGCGGCCTGGAGTTGCTCGGCGAGGCTGCTGCCGGGGTAGCACAGGTCGCCGGGCAGGCCGTCGTCGGCGTCGCGGGTCGCGTTGGAGACGTCGACCAGGATCTTTCCGGCGAGTTCGGCGCGCAGATCGGTGAGACGGTCCAGGGTGCTGTCGCCGGGCGTCGCGTTGATCACGATGTCCGCGGTGCAGGCGGTGGTGCGCTGGTCGGCGAAGGCGATCTGTGGGGCGATGTCGGCGGCAAGGGCCGCGGAGGTCTCTTCCGGGTTCCGGACGCCGAGGGTGACGTGGTGTCCGGCTGCGGAGAGCTTGCCGGCGAGGTTGGCGCCGACGCGGCCGGCGCCCAGGATGCCGATGCTGGTCATGAGGTGATGCTCCTTGCGGTGTGAGGTGGGTGGAGCGGAGGTGCCCGGTCAAGCGATCGGCGACAGGACCTTGAGGGCGGCGGTGTGGATGCCGGGGGCGGCGGCCAGGAAGTCGCGGCTGCCCGTGTTCCAGGGCTCGCCCGCCAGGTCGGTGACGGTGCCTCCGGCCTCGGAGACCAGCAGCGCACCGGCGACCAGACCGGAGCGAACGTCGGAGAACTGCCAGAAGGCGTCCGTGCGTCCGGCCGCGACGTGGATGAGCTGCATCGTGGCGGGAACGGACACGCGCACGACCAGGCCGTTGATGAGCATGGCGGTGACCGAGTCACCGATCCGCCGGAAGGTGCGCTCGTCCTCGCCGGGCCTGGCCTGGCCGGTGCCGACGAGCGCGGCGCCCAGATCGGCCTTGGCGGACACCTTCAGGGGCCGCTCGTTGAGGCGGGCACCGCCGCCGGCGACAGCGGTGTAGGTGTCGCCGGTCAGTGGCAGGTGGACGACGGTGAGCACCGGCTGGTTGTCACGGACCAGGGTGGCGGTCACGGCCCAGTCGTCCATGCCGTGAACGTGGTTGATGTTGCCCTCGGCGGGGTCGACGACCCACCACTCCCCCGACGGGAGCGCACCGCCGGCCAGCTCGTCCTCGGCCCACTGTGATCCCCGCCGGGCCCGCAGCAGCGGCTCCCGCAGCACGTCCAGCACCGCGTCGTCGTTGGCATGGATCTCGGCGACGACCTCGTCCAGACTCACGCCCCGGGCGTGCGAGGTGTGGCGGTCGCGCAGGGTGAGGCCTGCGGTCCTCACCGCGGCGGTCACCTCGGACAGGAGCGTCGTGTCGGCGGCGAAAGGCATGGCTGTGCTCATGGTGGGCTCCCTGGATTCGATGTGTGCGGCGGCTTGTCTCGCGCCTGCACTTCGAAGGTAGGCCCCTCAATCATTAACAACAAGTGCATGCTGTTCAGTCATAGAGTTACTGTCATGCAACTGGATCTGAACCTGCTCACAGCCCTGGACGCACTACTGGAAGAGGGCAGCGTCGCCGGCGCCGCAGCACGCCTCCACGTCACCGCACCGGCGATGAGCCGCTCCCTGGGCCGCATCCGCAAGGCCACCGGTGACCAGATCCTGGTCCGCACCGGCCGCAGCATGGTTCCCACCACCCGCGCACTGGCCATGCGCGCCCAGGTCCACGCCCTCGTACAGCAGGCCCACCACCTTCTCTCCGCGCAGCAGGAACTCGACCTGGCAGCTCTGGACCGGGTGTTCACCGTGCGCTGGCACGACGCCCTGACCGCCGCCTGCGGCACCGCCCTGATCACCGCCGTCCACCGCCGGGCCCCCGGCGTCCGGCTGCGCCTGTCCGCCGAACCCGGGACGGACGACGCCGAGCTGCGCCGGGGTGAGGTCGACCTCGAATCGAGCTCCAGCGCTCCGACGCTCCCCGACATCCGCCACCGCCTCGTCGGCAGCGACCGGCTGGTCGTCGCCGTCCGACCGGACCACCCCCTCACCCACGGCCCGCTGAGCATCGAGCGCTACGCAGCCGCCGAACACCTCACCGTTTCGCGACGTGGAAGCCTGCGCGACCCGATAGACGACGCCCTGACCACCCACGGCCTCGAACGACGCGTCGTCGCCGCCGGACCCACCGCCGCCTTCGCCCTGCAACTCGCCCTCGACACCGACCTGGTCGTCACCCTCCCCGACGCGGTCACCCGCGCAGCCCGGGAACGACTCGGCCTGGCCACCCTGCCGCCGCCACTCCCGCTGCCCGACGTCCCCCTGTACCTGCTGTGGCATCGGCGCTACGACGACGACCGCGCCCACACCTGGCTGCGAGACCTGGCCACCAGTACCGTCCAGGCCCTGTTCACACCACCGACCGCCTCCCGGCAGCCCCTCACCGACCGGACCGGGCAGTGACGGATGCGCCCGGGAACAGGCCGCCGGGCAGCCTGAGTGATGGTGGGCCGGGCGGCCGACTCGTGCTCCAGGACACGGTCAGTCCTCGCCCGGCCCACCATCACTGTGGCGTCACCGGCGACCTGTCACGGCCGCCTGGGCTCAGACCGTTGCCCTGAGCGTCACCTCGACGTTCCCACGGGTGGCGTTGGAGTACGGGCAGACCTGGTGGGTGGTCGCCACGAGCTGGTCGGCGGTGGCCTGGTCGAGGCCGGGCAGGTGTGCCGAGAGCGTGACGGCGAGGGTGAAGCGTCCTTCGTCCAGGGCGAGCAGGCTCACCGTGGAGGTGACGGTGGACGCACCGACGTCGACCTTCTGCCGGCCTGCGATCAGTCGCAGCCCGTTGTGGAAGCAGGCGGCGTAGCCTGCGGCGAAGAGCTGCTCGGGGTTGGTCCGGTCGCCGCCGGGGCCGCCCATCTCCTTGGGGACCGCCAGGACTTCGTCGAGCACCCCGTCCAGGGAGCGGACCTCCCCGTTCCGGCCGTCGCCGGTCGATATCGCCTCGGTGGTGTAGAGCACGGACATGCTTGTTCCTTTCACGGGTGCCACAGATGGGGGTTGGGTCTTCGGTCGCCCACCGCGTGCGCAGGGTGGGACAGGTTTCTTGAGACGCGCCGTCGTCAGCGGCCTTCCCTGACTGTCCTGATCGGGCGGCATCGTTGCCGCCGGCCAGGGAGGGGATGACGACGACTACGAGACCGGGCTGGTGTCAGCGATCGGTTCCGGTCCGGGTGTCCTATCTGCCGGGGGCGTCTGTTCGCCCGGGGCGACGGCTTGAGCGAGCAGGGTCAGCGCGGCCTGCGAGGCCGAACCCGCCGCCGCGGTGACCGCCACGATTCGCTGTCCCGGCCCGTCCGGGACCGGCATGGCCTGCTGGGTGACGTCCACGGCTCCGACCAGGGGATGGCGCATCCGGTAGGTCGCGGTGTCCCAGGCCCGGACCGGGTGCGCGGACCACATCGCGGTGAACTCGGCACTGTGCATGACCAGTTCGCCGATCAACGCGGCCAGCATCGGATCGTCGGGGTGCCGGCCGACGGTCATGCGCAGCCTGCCCACCACGTCCCTGGCCTTCTTCGGCCAGTCCTCGTACAGCTCGCGGGTGTGGGCATCCAGGAAGACCAGGCGGGCGGTGTTCGGACGCCTGTCGGGATGCTCGGGGCTCCGGTAGTCGAGGTGTCCGGCGAACAACGCATGCCCCGCGCGATTCCACGCCAGCACGTCGCTGCGGCGGCCGAGCACGATGACCGGGGTGTCCCCGAAGGCGCCGATCAGCTGTCTCGTCGTATCGCTGACGTGCTCCGGCGCCTGCCGGCGGGTTCGCTCGTTGCCGCCCTTGTGCCACGCTCCTGCGAGATCGTGCAGGTGGCGGCGTTCGGTTCCGTCCAGGCGAAGCGCTCGGGCGATCGCCTCCAACACCTCCGTCGACGCGTTGAGCGACACCCCCTGCTCCAGTCGCGTGTAGTAGGACTCGCTCACACCCGCCAACCGCGCCAGCTCGTCGCGGCGCAGTCCCGGCACCCGCCGCTCCTCGTCGAACATCCGCAACCCGACGTCCGCGGGCTGCAGTTGCGCCCGGCGCGTCCGCAGGAACCTCCCCAACTCTGATCTGCTGCTCATGGATTCGAGTATGGCCACGCGCGACCGCGCCTGCCTGCCCCTGTCAGTGTCAGGCGGGCCGGACATCGACACCGCCGGATGCCGGGACCATCCGAGGCGCCGGCCCGGGGTGCCCCGCCGCCGAAGAGGCCTTCGCCTGCTCGAGCGCGCCTGGGCCTCGCCCCGACACCTATCCCGGCGTGGGCGACACCGTCCGGGAGAGCCACGCCTGGATTGCTTCCGCCGTCGTGGCCGCGTGCTCCTCGAGGACTGAGTGGTGGTCACCTGGCACTTCGCCGGCTCGCAGGCGCAGTGTCGGAATGGTCGTCTCCTCCTGCCGGTCCAGAAAGATGCGGGTATACGCGCCCATCGCCGCGAGACCGGGCTCGTCGAGCCTGATCGCGCTGCGGACCGGCAGTTCGGTGAGCCATTCCTCGTCCCGGACCGGGTGGGTGTCCACCAGCACCACCGCCTCGGCACCGACTCGTTCCGCGACGGCTTGCGCGACCAGGCCGCCGGTGGAGCGGCCCAACAGCACCACCGGTCGGTCGAGCCGCCTGATCGAGGCGGCATGTGTCCGGACGAGGGCCTCCACGTCCTCCGGCACGGGGCCGCCGTCGTACCCCGGGTGCGGGAGCAGCCACATGCCCGGCAGATGCCGGGCCAGGAGGCCGTACTCCCCAGGGGGTGAGGCAAAGGCGGGGAAACAGACGATCGCCGGGCCTTCGCCGTCGCTGAGTCGCTGTGGGGCGGCGGAAGGGAGCGTTGCCGCCGACGGCAGCGCCCACGACGCGGAGACGAGCAGGTGCATGGCCTCTCGAGGCCGGCCCAGCTCACACAGCTTGCGGTACAGGTACGCGAGCGTCCCCGGGGGCGGCGGCGGACGCAACTGCTCGGCGAGTGCCCTGGGCGTGGGAGCTTCGAACACCGCCGTAGCGGGGAGGCGTAGGCCGGTCCGTCCCTCCAGGCGGTTGCGCAGCTCGATCGAGGTCAGTGAGTCGAATCCGAGGTCGAGGATCGGGGTGTCCGGTTGCACGTCCGGGTAGCTCAACACGGCGGCGATCTCGGCGCACACCATCTCCAGCAGGTTTGTCGGCGGGGTCGGTTCCGGCGTGGTCCGTGTTTTCGGCCGGGGCGGGCGGTCGAACGCGATCGGGACCAGAACCGGCTCGTCGGTGCCCAGCGCCGCCTCCAGGAGTGCCACGCCCTCTGCGGGCGTGAGGGGCACCAGGCCGGGATCAGCGGTCCGGTCGGCCATCATCCCGATCGTCCACGGGCCCCAGGCCAGGGAGAGAGCGGGGAGCCCCAGTCGCCGCCGGTGGCGAGCGAGCTCGTCCAGGTAGCAGTTGGCCGCCGCGTAGTTGGCCTGTCCGGCGTGACCGAGTACACCGGCCGCCGAGGAGAAGAGCACGAAGGCGTCCAGTTCTCGATGTGCGGTCAGCTCGTGCAGGTGCCGGGCCGCTTCGGCCTTTGGGAGCCATACCGTATCCATGCGCGCCGGGGTCATCGACGCCAGGATCCCGTCGTCGAGCACCCCGGCGGTGTGCACGACGGCCCGCAGGTCCTCGATCGAGTCGACCAGTGCGGCCAGGGCCTCCCGGTCGGTGACGTCCAGGCGCGTCTCACCGCTGCGGCTGGCGACCACGACGCGCACTCCCTTGGCTCGCAGGTGGTCGGCGACCGCCTGGCCCAGCGCGCCGCCACCGGTGACCAGGACGGTCCCGCGCCAGGTGAAGGCGCCGCCTGGCACCGGGACCAGATTCGCGCGCTCGGGCACGATCTCGGTCCGCCCATCGCTGACTTCGGCCAGGGTGAACCGGCCGGGGTGCTCCGTCTGCGCGACCCGGATCAGGCCGGCCACCGCCGCTCCGGCCAGGTCGGCCGGCGGTACCAGAACGGTGAGGTGCTCGTGATCGGCCTGCAGCTCCCGCAGGGTGAGCGCCAGGGCGTCGGGGGCGTCGCCCGGCGGCACCTCGAGGACCTGGCCCCGTGGCCGGCCGGGAACCCGGGGCCACTCCGGGCGGAACAGCGTTCCCCGGCCGGTTCCGGTCGCACGCACGGTGAGTGATTCGACGTACGCCACCGGCCGGCCCGTCTGATCGGTCGCGGCGATCCGCCCCTCGTGGATGCGGACTCGCAGACCCGTGGCGCCCCGCGCCAGCAGGTGCACGCCGCGCAGGGCGAACGGCACCCCGTCAGTGAGCAGCCGTGCCGGGTGCAACGCCGCGTCGAACAGGGCGGGGTGCAGCGCGAACCGCCCGGCGTCCGGGAACTCCCCGCGCACCTCGCCGAAGAGTTCGTCGCCGCGGCGCCACATCCTGCTCAGCCTTCGGAACGCCGGTCCGTAGTCGGCATGCTCGACTTCGAGCTCCTCGGCGTCCGGCGGGGGCCATTCGCCGATGTCCACCTGCGGCGCGGGCCGAGAGTCCAGTCGGCCGCTGGCACAGCGGACTCCGTTCGCGTGCACCTCGAACGGCCGCGCGCCGTCGACCTCGGGGCGGACGACGATCTCGGCCCGCCGCGTCCGGGGCAGGCGCATCGCCGTGTGCAGGACCAGTTCGTCGACGGTGCCGCAGCCGGCCCGCTCCCCGGCGTACAGCACCAGCTCCAGGATCGCCGTGGCGGGCACGATCGCCGTCCCGTCAACGACGTGGTCGAGCAGCCACACCGGGCTGAGGTCGGCGATGCACACCACCTCACCGGAACCGGGCACGATCACGGTCGACTCGATCAGCGGGTGCTCGGTGGCGCGGTCGAGCCAGTAGCGCTGCCGGTGGAAGGCGCGGGTGCCCCGCAGCCGGCTCGCTGCCTGCTCGGGGTCGGTGGTGGAGATGACACCCTCGACGAGCGCGCCCAGCGTGTTGCCCGGGCCCAGTTCGACCAGGGCCGCGCCGTCGACCATGGCCACGTGGTCGGCGAAGCGGACCGTCTCGCGCACGTGCCGCACCCAGTAGTGCGGATCGTCCGGGCGGCCGCCGATGATCGGAATGAGCGGTGGATGGTACGTCAGGCTCCGTGCCACGTCCGTGAACTCGGCCAGAACGGGGTCCATGAGAGGAGAGTGGAAGGCGTGGCTGACGGTGAGCCGCGTCACCTGCTCGAACCCGGCGGCGATGGCCAGCACGTCCTCCTCCGGGCCGGACACGACGACCGAGTCCGGTCCGTTGACGGCCGCGATCGCGGTGCGAGGAGTCAGCCTGATCTCGCTCTCGGCGGCCCGGACGGCGACCATGGCGCCTCCCGCCGGCAGTTCGCGCATGAGCCGCCCGCGGGCAGTGATCAGCCTCGCCGCGTCGGGCAGCGACAGCACGCCCGCCACGTGAGCCGCCGCGATCTGCCCGGCGGAGTGCCCGATCAGCGCGTCCGGGCGGTATCCCCAGGACTCCAACAGGCGGAACAGTGCCACCTCGTAGGCGAACAGGGCCGCCTGGGCGATGTCCGTACGGTGCACCAGGTCGGTGTCGATCGCCTCGCGTAGCTCCGGATCCAGCTGGGCGCACGCCTGCTCGAACGCCGCGGCGAACACCGGGTACCTGGCGGCCAGGTCCCGTCCCATCCCCCGCTGCTGCGCCCCCTGCCCCGGGAAGAGGAACGCCACCCGCAGTTGCTCGTACTCCTCGACGATCACATGCGCGTTGGTCCCCGAGATCCCGAAAGCCGACACTCCGGCACGGCGCGGACGGTTCTGCGCCGGCCAGGGCGTCCGCTCGGTGACCAGGCGAAGTGCACCGGCGGACCAGTCGACGTGCGGGGTCGGCTCGTCGACGTTCAGCGTGGCCGGCACGGTGCGGTGCCGCATCGCCATCACGGATTTGATCACGCCCGCGACCCCGGCGGCTGCCTGGGTGTGCCCGAGGTTGGACTTGACGGTACCGACCAGGACCGGAGCTGACCGGTCCTGACCGTAGGTGGCGAGCAGCGCGGCCGCCTCGATCGGGTCGCCCAGGGCGGTGCCGGTTCCGTGGGCCTCGACCACGTCCACGTCGGCGCCGGTCAGCCCGGCGTCGGCCAGCGCCTGCTGGATCACGGCCGCCTGGGCCGGCCCGCTGGGCGCCGTGAGGCCGTTGGACGCCCCGTCCTGGTTGATCGCAGAGCCCCGCAGCAGGGCCAGGATCGGGTGACCGTTGCGCACCGCGTCGGCCACCCGCTCAAGGACCAACAGCCCCACGCCCTCCGACCAGGCCGTGCCGTCGGCAGCCGCGGAGAACGGCTTCACCCGTCCGTCCGGGGCCAGGCCGCGCTGCCGGCTGAACACCACGAAGCTGTCCGGTGTGGCCATGACAGTCGCACCGCCCGCCAGGGCCAGGTCGCACTGGCCGCCCCGGAGGGAGTCTGCCGCGAGGTGCATGGCGACCAGCGACGAGGAGCAGGCCGTGTCCAGGGTGAGCGCCGGCCCGTGCAGACCCAGGCTGTAGGCGATCCGTCCGGAGGCCACACTCCCCGCCGCACCCAACGCGATCTGGGACTCGAGCTGGTGCGCGGCGCCCCGGAAGCGACTGCCGTAGTCGTTGTACATCAGGCCGACGAACACACCGGTGTTACTGCCCCGCACCGACTCGGGCGCGATGCCCGCCCGCTCGAACGCCTCCCAGGCCGTCTCCAGCAGCAGTCGCTGCTGCGGGTCGGTGGCCAGGGCCTCGCGCGGCGACATCCGGAAGAACCCGGCGTCGAAGTCGGCCGCGTCGGCGAGGAAGCCCCCACGCGTGACGTAGCTGGTGCCCACATGGTCAGGGTCCGGGTGGAACAACTCGTCCAAGGGCCAGCCCCGGTCCGTGGGGAACCCCGTGATCGTGTCCTGGCCGGCGGCCACCACCCGCCAGAGGTCCTCGGGGCAGGTGATCCCGCCGGGATAGCGACACGCCATGCCCACGATCGCGATCGGCTCGGTGGCCTTGCGGGCGGGCGGCGGCGGGTCGGCGGCCCCGCCGGCGAGGTAGTCGGCCACCGCGCGGGGCGTGGGGTGGTCGAACACCAGGGACGGCGGCAGTGCGACACCCAGTTCCGCGCCCAGCCGGTCACGCAGTCGTACCGTGCCGAGCGAGTCCAGACCGGCTTCGACGAATGGCTGGTCCGCCTCGGGTGACAGGCCGGTGATCCCCGCGGCCTCCCGTCGGACCACGTCGAGCAGGTACTGGAACCGGACCCGTTTCCGCACCGGCTTGCCCGAGGAGGTCAGCGGAATCCGGCTGACCGGGCGGACTGCCTCCGGCACCCGATGCGATGGCAACCGGCGACGGCAGAAGGCGAGCAGCGTCGCCGGATCCACGTCGCCCACGACGTAGGCGACCGGCACCTCACCGAGCACCGCGTCGGGCTCACCCACCACGACCACGTCCCGGACGCCCGGACAGCGAGCCAGCACCCGCTCGATCTCGACCGGGTGGATGTTCTCCCCGCCCCGGATGATCATTTCGCCGGCTCGCCCGGTCACCACCAGACGGCTGTGCTCCTCGCGGCCGAGGTCTCCGGTGGCGTGCCACCGATCGGCACCGGGCATCCTCAGGTGGATCTCACCGTCCACGAATCGGGTGTCGATTCCGGGCAGGACGACGCCGTCGATGGCGATCTTTCCGGACGTCTCCGTGCTGCCGTAGCCGTCGTGCAGTTCACGGTCGAACCTGCGGCGGAATCGGACCCGCAGCTCTTCCCGCAGCGGGGCCCCGGCCGACAGACACCTGGGCGGCAGCGGAGCCCCGACGTCCAGGAGCTGGGTGAAGACCGTCGGCACGCCGCCCAGTGCGGTGAACGGTGTCCGGCGAAGCAGGGCGGCAGCCCGGTCCGCCGTGAAACGGTCCATCACGTAGGCACTCGCGCCCAGGGCCAGGACACCCACCACGCACATCGAATGCCCGAAGGCGTGGAACAGCGGCAGCGGCCAGAGCAGGTGGTCGTCGCCGGACATGCCCAGCAGTCCCCGGTAGGCGTGCTCCGCCGACCGGAGCCAGGCTCCCTGCGTCGACAGCACGCCCTTCGGGTCCCCGCTGGTCCCGGACGTGTAGTGGAGCCAGGCGGGCTCGTCCGGCTCGAGGTCGTCACGTGGCGGCGTCCGGGTGGGCGCGAGCAGGTCGTCAACGGTCACCACACCGGTGCCGGCCACCCGCCGGACCTGCGCCAGGCGTTGGCGGTCAGTGACCACCAACCCGGCGCCGCTGTCCTCCAAACGGAACCGGAGCTCGTCGTCGCCGCTTCGCGGGTCGAGTACAACGCCGACGGCGGCCGCGCGGCAGACGCCGAGGGTAGCCGCGATGGCGGTCCCCCCGCTGCCCAGGTACAGCGCCACCCGACTGCCGCGATCGACAGGGAGGTTGCCGGCCACCCGGGCAGTACGGCGGGCGAGATCACCGTAGCTCACCGCGTCCTCGGCATCGGCAAAGGCGATCTTGTCTTTGAGATCCGCTGCGTGACGGAGGATCAGCTCATGCATCTTGCACCTCGGCAGTCGGTCACGACGTTCGGCTGAAGTCGGGCATCAGGGTCCTGCCCATGGTGTGGCCGCGGACTCTTCCCTGCCGGCGACGGCACGAACAGAAGGCGGGTACAGCCCTTGTCCGCACCCCACCGCCACGACAAGAATTCGATCTACACCGGGCTCCACAGATCCCCGAAGTCGAGGCGCCTCGGAACGAGGAGCCACCATCCCCAGAAGGGCCTCATCATGACCGACCTCAAGCGCGCACTCGGAACCGCCCTTGCCGCCGGCGCCCTCCTGCTGACCGTCGGCGCACTGCCGGCCGGCGCCCAGACTGCCGTCACCGGCCAGGCCCTTTTCGTCGGCAACGCTTTCAGCGGCAGCCCGTTCGCCTCGAACATCACCGCCTACAACAGCGCCTACGCCCAGGCCAAGGCAGCGGGCTACACCACCGCCCAGTGTTCGCTGACCCGTGCTCCGATCGCCATCCGGATCGGCCCGACCCTCTGGCAGTCCAGCGCGGTGGTCACCTGCAACGCCTGACGAACGACGCCTGACGAACGACTGCCGACGCACCCGGTTCTCCTGCCCTGCGGCGGGCTCGACCGGAACCGCTGCGGCCGCTCACGGCTGGGGCCTCCCGATCCCCGGGAGGCCCCAGCCCGTCAACCCGTCAGTGCAGGTCCGTCCCGAAAACACCACACCCACAAGCTCGTTGACATTCACGCACACCATGCCAACGATGGCCATCACCACCGATGACGGGGCAGAGCCGATGACGGGACAGAGCCCCTCTTCTTACCGACCCGGGGAGTGCGCTCCTCACCATCTGACTTAGCGTCAGAAGCGGAGCTTTTCCGTGAGTTCATGCTCTCCGGCGCCGCGCCTGCCGGTGTGGACCGGGGTCAGTGCAGTCGGGTGATCAGTGCGGCGCCCAGTGGTGTCAGGGTGTGCTGGACCCGGTTCAGGGAGCGCAGGGTGGTGATCAGGCCGGCGGCGCGGAGTACGGCGGTGTGCTGACTGGCGGCAGCCGAGGATATGCCCACGCGTTCGCCCACTTCGGTCGTGGTGGCGCTGCTGGAAAGTGCAACGAGTACGGCGGCGCGGGTGCGGCCCATGAGGGCGTGCAGGGCGCCGTTGCCTTCCTCGACGGCGTCCCAGATGGAGGAGGAGCGGCCCCAGTCGATGGGGATGGGATAGAGTAACGTGGGGCGGTCCTGGCCGAGGTAGCGGTCGAAGAGGATCGGGGGGCGCGCAGCGAGGAATAGCGAGGGGGCCAGCCACAGGCCCTCCGACCCCAGTTTGACGTCCTCCCCCTCCCCCGGGACCTCCAGTACCGGCGGGTCCCACCGGATGGCGCGGTGGAGTGAGGTGAACATCTGATCCCACCCTCCACTGAGTACGATCTCACTGCGGGCGGCGCGGTCGGCGGCCAGGCGCCGTTCGATGCTCGCCCAATAGGGGGCGATGGCGATCTGACGGAAGCTTTCCAGATCAGCTGACAGGCGTGACTGGGTGGCGGCTTCGGGGGCGTCCGGGTCGCCTTGTAACAGGGTCTGCACGACGTGGTCGAGGTCCGGGAGCGGTCGCAGTGCCTGGGCCAGTGAGATCATGCGGCGGATGTCACTTCTGCCAGCGGTTCTCTTGCGCCAGGCCCGGAAGGCCTCTCCGCCGACTCCGGTACTCAAAACGTCGAGCGCCAGGAGCGTTTCTCGTATCTGCTCGATATCGATCAGAAAGCGAGTGCTCGCCAGACTTTCCGCCGTAAAATGAATGCGCCGCATTGTTTCCCCCGCGTCAAAGCCGACCAATTGGCATAGCGCGCCCCCGCCAGCCGTGTTACGCGAGGTCAGGCTATCAATGGTTCATTCTTCTGCACACGGAATCCTATCACGAACCGAACTGAATTCCAGATTCCGTTTTCCGAAGGACCGGGACTGACTTCGGGGACGGGCCCGCGGGGAGGTCGGGACGGGGATGGCCCGGATTTCAGACGGTCCGCCGGGATCAGCCGACGGTCGGCAGCCAGGCGGGGCGCCGGGCCTCGTGGGCAGAGATCAGACCGCCATGCTGCAGCACCGCCTCGATGGCGTCCTCCCCGCGCAGCAGCATCCGGCGGCCGCGCTCCTCGACCTCGAACTGCCAGCACGTGCCGCCCAGTCGCAGCGTGCACTCGCGCAGGTCTACGACCACCTCCAGGCCGGGGTGGGCGGCAATCTGCCCGGCGAGCCGGCCGAGCTCCGCGTAGGGGAGGTCAAGCGGGAGCAGTCCGTTGTTCAATGCGTTGCGCCGGAAGATGTCGCCGAAGCCGGCCGCCACCACGACCCGGAAACCTCCGTCCTTGAGTGCCCACACCGCGTGCTCGCGGGAACTCCCGATACCAAAGTCGCGGCCCGCGACGAGCACGCTGGCGCCCTGGTTCTCCGGGCGACCCAGGACGAAGCCCGGCTCCTTCCGCCAGTTGGCGAAGAGGGCGTCCGCATAACCGCTCTTCACCACTCTGCGACAGAACTCCGCAGGCACGATCTGGTCCGTGTCGATGTCGTCGCGGGCCAGTACGACGGCGCGCCCTGAATGCATTTCGAAATTCATCACGAAAACTCCAAAACGGCTGGGTCAAATCGGTGTGCTGCTGGTCACCGGATATCCGCCGGAACCGCGAGGCGGCCCGCGACGGCGGTCGCGGCCGCGACCTGCGGGGAGACCAGGTGGGTGCGCACGCCGTCCCCCTGGCGGCCCTCGAAGTTGCGGTTGGAGGTCGAGGCGCAACGCTGGGCACCCGTCAGACGATCCTCGTTCATGCCCAGGCAGATCGAGCAGCCGGGCAGGCGCCATTCGGCGCCGGCTGCGAGGAAGACCTCGTGCAGTCCCTCCTGTTCGGCCTCGGCGCGTACCGTCATCGAGCCGGGGACAACCAGCATCCTGGTGTTCTCGTGGACGGTTCGGCCGTCCAGGACGGCGGCGGCGGCCCGCAAGTCCTCGATGCGGCCGTTGGTGCAGGAGCCGAGGAAGACCACGTCGATGGGCAGTGAGCGCAGTTCGGTGCCGGGGGTCAGGTCCATGTACTCCAGGGCCCGGCGGGCAGCGGCGCGTTCGCCGGGATCGGTAAGGTCGTCGGGTGCGGGCACGACGCCGGAGAGCGGGACCACCTGGCTTGGGTTCGTGCCCCAAGTGACCAACGGGGTCAGGTGGGAGACGTCGATGGTGACGGTGCGGTCGAACGTGGCGCCGCGGTCGGTGCGCAAGGTCTGCCAGTACGCGGTGGCCTGCTGCCAGGCGGATCCGGTCGGGGTGTGCCGGCGGCCGGCCAGGTAGTCAATGGTGGTGCGGTCGGGGGCGATCAGGCCGACTTTGGCGCCGGCCTCGATGCTCATGTTGCACAGGGTCATCCGGCCCTCCATCGACAGGGCCTCGACCGGTTCGCCGCGGTACTCGATCATGTGGCCGCGGGCGCCATTGACGCCAATCGCGCCGATCAGCGCGAGGATCATGTCCTTGGCGCCGACCTCCGGCGGCAGGGCGCCGGTGAACTCCACAGCCATCGTGCGCGGCCGCTCCAGGGTCAGGCACTGGGTGGCGAGAACCTGTTCCACGTCGCTGGTGCCCACGCCGAAGGCGAGGGCACCGAAGGCGCCGTGAGTGGCCGTGTGGCTGTCGCCGCACACCACCGTCATGCCGGGCTGGACCAGGCCGAGCTGGGGTCCGACGACGTGCACGATGCCCTGGCGGGCGTGGCCCAGGCGGTACAGCTCGACGCCGTACTCGGCGCAGTTGGTCCGCAGGGTCTCCAACTGGAGGCGGCTGACGGGGTCGGTGACCTCCTGCGATGCGGTGGGCACGTTGTGATCCTCGACGGCGAGGGTCAGCTCCGGGCGGCGCACGGTGCGCCCGGCCAGGCGCAGCCCGTCGAAGGCTTGGGGTGAGGTGGCCTCGTGGGTGAGGTGCAGGTCGACGTAGAGCAGGTCGGGTTCGCCGTCCTGGGCGTGGACGACGTGGGCGTCCCAGAGTTTGTCGGCGAGGGTGGTGGGGCGACTCATCGGTCCTCCGGTGCGAACGGCGGGGTGGGAGTCCGGCTTGGGCGTCAGAGCCCGGTCTCGGCGGGCAGGAGGCCCGGTTTGGTCCTGGCCCGGGTGCGCTGTTCGAAGGCGTAGGCGAGCCGGAGCAGCACCGGTTCGCTCCAGGCCGGGCCGGTGAAGGTGATGCCGAGCGGGAGGGAGAGGGCGGTGCCGGCCGGGACGGTGATCGCGGGGTACCCGGCCAGGGAGGCGGGCCCGGAGCTGCCTCCGAGGTAGAAGTCGCCGTTCAGGTAGTCGATCTTCCAGGCCGGGTTCCAGGTGGGCATGACCAGGGCGTCCAGGCGGTGTTCGGCGAGAACCGCGTCCAGGCCGCGGGTGCGGGCCATGTCCCGGGTGTCGGCGAGGGCCTTGCGGTAGCGCTCGGAGGTGAGGTCGCCGTCGGTGGCGGTGTCCACCATCTTCAGGGGGGACTGGTCGAAGTAGCGCAGTTCCTGGCCGGCGTGCTGCTCGTTGAACGCGATGAGTTCGGTGAGGCTGCGCGGGTGGTCGCCAGGGGTGCTCGCGAGGTAGCTGTCGAAGCTGTGCTTGCTCTCGTAGAGGGCCACCGTTCCGGGGGCCTCGGCGGTGGCCATCTCCTGGGCAGTGGGGATGTCGGCCGGGTCGACCAGGATCGCACCGGCCGCTGCCAGAGTGCGCAGGGCCTGTTCGGCGACGGCGTCGGCGTGGCTGCTGTAGCCGAAGAAGACCTGCCGGGGGACGCCGATACGGGCGCCGCGCAGGCCATCCGGGTCCAGGTGGCGGGTGTAGTCGGACTGGGTGTGGCCGACGGCGGCGGCACTGGCCGCATCGCGCGGGTCCGGCCCGGCGATGACACCGAGGACAGCGGCGGCGTCCGCGACGGTGCGGCACAGCGGGCCGATGGAGTCCTGGGTGGGCGAGCAGGGGATCACGCCGGCCCGGCTGGTCAGTCCGACGGTGGGCTTGAGGCCGACGACGCCGTTGACGGCGGCCGGGCTGAGGATCGAGCCGTTGGTCTCCGCGCCGATCGCGACGGAGCACAGGTTCGCGGAGACGGCGACGGCGGGCCCGGCGCTGGATCCGCTGGGTGAGCGGTCCAGCCGGTAGGGGTTGCGGCACTGCCCGCCGCGGGTGCTCCAGCCATTGACCCGGGTGACCTCGCTGCCGGCCCACTCGGTCAGGTTGGCCTTTCCGAGCAGGACGGCGCCCGCCGCGCGCAGCCGGGCGGCGACGGTGGCGTCCTGGGCCGGGCGGGCGCCGAGCAGGGCGAGCGAGCCGGCGGTGGTGTGCATCCGGTCGGCGGTCTCGACGACGTCTTTCAGCAGGACCGGGATGCCGTGCAGCAGCGGGTGGCGCAGCCTCCCGGCGCGTCGTTCCTCGTCCAGGGTGCGGGCCTGCGCGATGGCATCGGGGTTGGTCTCCAGGACGGAGCCGAGGGTGGGGCCGTGGCGGTCGAGCCGTTCGATCCGGGACAGGTAGTAGCGCACCAGGTCGACCGAGGACAACAGCCCACTGGACAGTGCTTTCTGAAGGTCGGTCAGTGACGCTTCCTCCAGACCTGGCCGGTCGGGCGACTCCTGGAGGAAGGGGTCGGGGCCGGTGGTGTTCGGCTCCGGTGCGGCAAACGCCCGGCCGGCCTGGGCCAGCGCCGGGGTGACGGCGAGGGCGGTGCCGAGACCCAGGGTGGCTCGACGTGTCAGTCCTGCGGTCCGGTAGGACACGGGACGGGCTCCTGTCAGCGAGACGGCACCGTGACCTGTGCACGGCGCCCACAGCAGAGTCTCACCGCCGCCCGTGTGCCTCCAAGAACTTCACAGCTGCCTTAATCACGCTGGTTGCACGGCCTCCAGATAGGTCAGCACGGCGAGGACGCGGCGGTGACCGGCGCCCTCCGGGCTCAGTCCCAGCTTGCCGAAGATGTTGCCTACGTACTTGCCGACCGAGCTCTCGGCCAGGCGCAGCCGCTCGGCGATGCCGGTGTTGTGGTGGCCCTCGGCCATCAGGGCGAGCACCTGCCGCTCGCGTGGCGTGAGCAGTTCCAGCGGTTGGTCGCCTCGACACCAGGCCATCAGCTCGCCGACCACCTCGGGATCGAGGGCGGTGCCGCCCTCGACGACCCGCCACAGGGCGCCCAGGAAGTCCTCGACGCGGCCCACCCGGTCCTTGAGGAGGTAGCCCACGCCGGAGGCGCCGTTGCTCAGCAGTTCGCCGGCCACCAGGCGGTCGACGGACTGGGAGAGGAAGAGCACCGGGAGCCGGGGGATCAGGCGGCGGGCCTCGGCCACGCCGCGCACGCCTTCGTCCCGGTAGGTCGGCGGCATCCTGATGTCGACCACCGCGACGTCGGGGCGGTGGCGCAGCAGGGCGGGGGCCAGTTCGTCGCCGTCGCGCACCGTCGCGCAGATCTCGTGCCCGGCTCCGCCGAGCAGGGCCGCGAGGCCCTCCCGCAGCAGGGTGTTGTCCTCCGCGATCACCACACGCACGGAAGTCTCCGTTCCACAAAGCCCGGCGGGACGCCCAGGGCTCCTGCGCACTCTCCGGTGCCCCCGTTGCACGCAACCGAGGATCAACCTACCACCTACGTCCACAAACTGACGGAGCGTCGTCAATACGTACCGACATGGTGGTGGTGCCTGGTGTGTCGCTGGTGGTGCGGGCCCCACCCCGGTTGGGGCACACGCCCCACTGACCCGGCACCGGGTCGCGGGCGACCCTGATAGCGGCGACTCGCCCGGGTGGGTCGAGTTGCGAACTCCCTTTCCTCGAACGCCTGAAGGAGTGGCTCGCCCGATGCCAGGCTTCCGTTTGCGCCGCCGGCTGGCCGCCGCCGTCCTGGTCTGCGTGGCAGTGCCGGCCACGGCCGGCTGGGCCGCCGGCGACAGCCAGAACGCCGTCACAGGCCCGCCGGTGGGCACCAGCGCCTGGCTGGCCGACCACTCCCTGGGCCGGAAGCTGCCCGCCCCGGACACCACCCCGGTCTCCGAAATCGCCGACTTCACGGGCACGTTGAGCCCGACGCAGCAGGCGTCCCTGGCCGAGCGCCACCCGCTGGTGGTGGGCAGCCTCGACGGCGCTCCCGTCGAACTGCGCTACCGCGCCAACGCGCTCGCCCTTCGCCGGGAGCGCGACCAGCAACGGGCCGAGGCCGACGACGGCGCCCTGCCGGCCCGGGAGCGGGAGCAGGCGGCGACGCTGACCGACCGGTACGCCGAACTGCTCGCGAAAGACGGCCAGTACCTCGCCTTCGACCCGCGCGGGCGCGGCCAAATCACCGAGGTCTTCGGCGACCTTTCCACCGCGGAGCGCGTCGCCGTGGTCGTCCCCGGATCGGACATCGACCTTGCCACCTTCGACCAGGGTGGGGATCCGTACGCCCGCACCGCCGGCCAGGCCCGCGCCTTGCGTGAGGAGATGGCCCGCCAGGCGCCCGCAACGAGGGTCGCCACCATCGCCTGGGTGGGGTACACCACCCCGGTCGGGGTCGGGGTCGACGCCGCCACGACCCGCCTCGCCGACCTGGGCGCGCCCCGGCTGCGCCGCTTCCTGGAGGGCCTGGCCGCCGTCGACTCCCCCGCCCCGGCGCTGATCTGCCACAGCTACGGCTCGGTGCTGTGCGCCAAGGCGGTGGACGGGCTGCGCCCCGGCCTGGTCGCCGACCTGGTGGCGGTGGCAAGCCCGGGCATGCACGCCGACAGCGCCGCCGACCTGGGGACCAGTGCCCGGGTGTGGGCGGTGCGCAACGACTCCGACTGGGTCGGCGACGTCCCCAAGTTGGAACTGCTCGGCCTCGGCCACGGCCGCGACCCCACCGATCCCGGTTTCGGGGCCCGGGTGGTGTCGGCAGAAGGAGCCGACGGGCACGCCGGCTACTTCGTGCCCGGCACCGAATCGCTCGCCAACTTCGCCCGCATCATCCTCGGTTCGTACCCGTCCGTACGCTGTGCCGCCACCCCACCCGCTGAGGACTGCCGCCATGACCTTGACTGAACCGGCTGTCACCCGCCCCTCCGTCCTGGAGCCGCTGCGCTCCGTCGTCCACCGGATCGAGATCACCACTCCGCTGGACCGCGACCGCGGAATCGACGGGCTGCGCGCCCTGGCCCTGCTTTCCGTCCCGCTCGGGCACTGGCTGCTCGGCGGCTTCACCGTCGACGACGGCGGTGCCCTGCACAACGCCAGCCCGCTGACCGCGATGGGCTACCTCTCCCCGGTCAGTTGGGTGCTGCAGATGCTCGCCATCTTCTTCCTGGTCGGCGGCTACTCCTCAGCGCTCTCGCTCGGGCGCACGGTCGGGCGCGGTGAGGACACCGGGGACTGGATCCGACGCCGAATGGTGCGGTTGGGCCGCCCGACCCTGGCCGTGACCGCGATCTGGGCGGTGCTGCTGGTCGCGCTGCGCCTGCTCGGGGTACCCGGGGACTCGCTGCACACCGCGGCCACCCTGGTGATCCAGCCGCTGTGGTTCGTCGCGGTGTACGCCGGGCTGACCACGCTCACACCGCTGTGCCGGGCGGCCGCCCGGAGGGCGGGCTGCTGGTCAGTGCTGCCGCTGGTGGCCGTCGTGGCGGTGGTGGACCTGCTGCGCTACGGCCCGGCGAGCGACGCCGTTCCGTCCTGGATCGGGCTGGTCAACCTGGTGCCCGGCTGGCTGTTCGGCTACCAGCTCGGCGTCTGCTGGAGCGAGCGGCGCCTGGGCCGGCCGGGCGCGCGGCTCCTGCTGGTGGCCGGGATCGCACTCTTCACCGTCCTACTGACGCAGTTCCACTACCCAGCCAGTATGGTCGGCGTGCCCGGCGTGGAGCGCACCAACTCCCACCCGCCGTCCCTGCTGGTGATCGCGCTGGCGTGCGTGCAGTGCGGGCTGGCAGTGCTGGTACGCGAGCGCCTGGGCCGGTTGCTCTCGCACCCGGGGCTGTGGAGCACCGCGGTGGTGCTGAACCTGTCCGCGATGACGGTCTTCTGCTGGCACCAGAGCGCGATGTTGTCCGGCGGCCTGTCCGCAACCCTGGTCGGCGCCGTCCCCGGGCTCACCACCAGCCCGGACTCGCCCGGGTGGGCGCTGGCCCGGCTCTGCTGGATCCCGCTGTTCGCCGTCGCGCTGATCGCGATCGGCCTGGCGACCCGGCGGTTCGAACAGCCGTGGACGGGCGTCTCCACGGCCCAACGAACGACTGCGGTGGTGCTGAGCCTCGGCTTCGTCGGGTACGCCCTGCTCGGTTAGTGTCCCGGTCTTGCGCCGACTTGCCGACCTCTCGAGCGTACGCCTCTCAATCCTCTGTCAGGACGAGCGTCTCCCTCGGCCTGCCCGCCATGGCTCGACGAGATGGCACAACAACGGACCGTGTCACTGGCGGGCGAGCATCTCGGCCACCTGGAAGGCGAGGTCGAGGGACTGGCGGTGGTTCAGGCGGGGGTCGCAGGCGGTCTCGTAGCGCTGGTGCAGATTCTCGGGCAGCAGTCGGTCTCCCCCGCCAACGCACTCGGTCACGTCGTCGCCGGTGAGCTCGACGTGGATGCCGCCGGCGTGGGTGCCGAGCTCGCGGTGGACCTGAAAGAAGCCGCGGACCTCGTCGACGACGTCGTCGAAGCGACGGGTCTTGCGCCCGCCCGCGGTCACGGTGTTGCCGTGCATCGGGTCGCAGAGCCAGCCCACCTGCCGGCCCTCGGCGCGGACCTTCTCCACGATCGGCGGCAGCAGGTCGCGAACTCGGTCGGCGCCCATGCGCACCACGAAAGTGAGCCGGCCGGGCCGGCGCTCGGGGTCGAGGCGCTCCAGATAGGGCAGGACGGTCTCGGCGGTGGCCGCGGGGCCGAGCTTCATCGCGATCGGGTTGTTGATCCCGGCGAAGTAGGCGACGTGCGCGCCCTCCAGGTCCCTGGTGCGCTCGCCGATCCACAGCAGGTGCCCGCTGGTCGCGTAGCGCCGGCCGGTGCGCGGGTCGGTCCGGGTCAGGGCCTCCTCGTAGTCCAGCAGCAGCCCCTCGTGGCTGGCGAAGAACTCAGCCTCTCGCAGCTTCTTGTTGGGGCCGCCGCAGGCCCGCAGAAAGCGCAGCGCCCGGTCGATGCCATCAGCCAGCTCCTCGTAGCGGCGCCCGACGGCGGAGTCGCTGACGAAGCCCCGGTTCCACTCGTGGGCCTGGTGGAGCGAGGCGCTGCCGCCGCCGGCGAACCCGCGCACCAGGTTGAGCGTGACCGCCGAGGCCTCGTACATCCGCCGCATGCGGTGCGGGTCCGGGCGGCGGGCCTCGGCGGTGAAGGCGAGTCCGTTGACCGCGTCGCCCCGGTACGCGGGCAGGGTGACGCCGTTTCTGGTCTCGTCCGGCTGGGACCGCGGCTTGGCGTACTGCCCGGCCAGGCGGCCGATCTTCACCACCGGCACGCCGCTGGCGTAGGTCAGCACCACCGCCATCTGCAGCAGGGTTCGCAGCTTGCCGGTGACCGCGTCCACGGTGAGAGCGTCGAAGGTCTCGGCGCAGTCACCGCCCTGGAGGACGAACGCCTCGCCGCGGGCGACGGCCGCCAGGCGCTCGGTCAGCCGGTCGCACTCTTCGGCGAAGACAAGGGGCGGCGCGGCCGCAAGCGCGGCGGTCACCTCGCGCAGCTGCGCCTGGTCGGGCCAGCTCGGCTGCTGAGCCGCCGGAAGTGATCGCCAGGCGGCGCCCGGCTCGTACTGCGGAATGAGGTTCATGGTGGCCTTCCACTGGAATCTGGCGAATGGGGAAATCGCAGGGGTCCGCCCATTGCAACCCACTGCCGGAAAACCGGTCAAGCGAGTGCGAATTGGTCCGCTCGACTTTCCGGGAACTGGTCTGTCCGGCCTGTGGCGACGCCGGTTTGACTGGGATGCGAAGTCCACCGGCCATACCGACCTGGCCTTTTCGCGATGAGGATTCCGATGCCAGAAGTTCCGCCACCGCCCCCGTTCGCCGTCCGGATCGGCGCCGCAGCGCTGCCGGCGCACGACCCGCTGGAGCTGTACAGCCGGCTGGGCCGGCGCCACGGGCCGGGCGAGGTGTACCTGCTGGAGAGCCTGACCGACACCGGCCACCCCGGCGGGCCCGCCATGGTCGGCTACGGGCGGCTGGCCGAGATCAGGCTGTACGACACCTACCTGGAGATCGACGGCATGCCCGAGCTGCGCGCCGCGCTGCGCTCCGTGGCCGCGGACCTGGGCCTCCCGGCGACCCCGGGAGAGGGCCTGGACCGGCTGGACCTGGGAGACGCAACCGTGGTGTGGGAGCTGCTGCGCAGGACCCAGGGCCTGTTCGCCGTGGACCGAGAGCGGGCTCCGGCCGGGTTCGGCTTCGGCTTCCTCGCCAACCTGGCCTACGACGCGGCCTGGCACATGGACGAGCTGCCCGCGCGTACCCGGCCGGCGCAGCGCCCGGACGCGGTGTTCACCCTCTTCAGGGACTGCGTGCGCTTCGACGACCCCGAGCGGCCGCTCCTGCTGAGCGCGCAGTGCGCCGCGTTCGGTACGGCCGGTGGTGCGGATGTGGCGGCCGCGGCCCGGGAGGCCGCCCAGGCGCCACCGGCGCAGGCCTGCCCGCCCGCCGCCCGCCCGCAGTCGGTGCGCGACACCGTCGAGCGCGACACCTTTCTCGGCTGGGTGCGGCGCTGCCTGGAGCACATCGGGGTCGGCGACATCTACCAGATTCAGGTGGGCCACCGGATCGACGTGTGCACTGCGCTGACCCCCGAGCAGGTGTACCGGCGGCTGCGCTCGCGCAACCCCTCGCCGCACATGTACCTGCTGCCCAACGCGGGCGGCACGCTGATCGGCGCCAGCCCCGAGCTGCTGTTCCGGATCGAGGACGAGCGGATCGTGATGCGCCCGATCGCCGGCACCACCCGCCGCGACGGCGACCCGGAGGCCAACGAGCGGCGGATCAAGGAGCTGCTGGCCAGCCCGAAGGAGCAGGCCGAGCACATCATGCTGGTCGACCTGGCGCGCAACGACCTCAGCCGGGTGTGCCGTCCGCACTCGCTGACGGAGGAGGGCCTGATGACGGTGGAGACCTTCTCGCACGTCTTCCACCTGGTCTCGACGGTCTCCGCCCGCCTGGAGCCGCAGGCGGACGTGTGGCGCTCGCTCTGCGCGACGTTCCCGGCCGGCACCATGACCGGCGCGCCGAAGCTGCGCGCAATGGAGCTCATCCAGGACATCGAGCACGAGCCGCGCGGCGCTTACGCGGGCGCGGTCGGGCTGATCGACGTCGGCGGCTGGAGCGAGCTGGCGCTGTGCATCCGCACCGTCTCCCACCACAGCGGGGTGTACTCGGTGCAGGCGTCGGCGGGAGTGGTGGCCGACTCGACGCCGGAGGCGGAGTGGAACGAGACCCTGGCGAAACTGGGCGCCGGGTACTGGGCGTTGACCGGTGAGGAGCTGACGGCGTGAAGGTCCTGCTGGTGGACGCGAGGGACAGCTTCGTCCACATCATCGACCAGTACCTGCGCTCGCTGGGCGCGCAGACCGAGGTCGTGCGCGCCCACACCCGCACCCCCGGGCAGCTGGCCGCATCCGCCCCGGACGCAATCCTGCTCGGCCCGGGCCCGGGACACCCGGCGGCCTCCGGCCACGTCGAGCTGGTGCACGCCTTCGCCGGGCGGATCCCACTGCTCGGCGTGTGCCTGGGGCACCAGGCGATCGCGCTGGCCTTCGGCGGCCGGGTGGAGGTGGCGGGCCGGCTGATGCACGGGCGGACCAGCACGGTGACGCACGATGGCCGGGGCGTCTTCGCCGGGCTGGGCAACAGTCTGACCGCAACCAGGTACCACTCGCTGGTCGTGGCGCAGCCGCTGCCCGAGGAGCTGGAGCTGACCGCGATCGCCGCGGACGACGGCTACGTGATGGGATTGCGGCACCGCAGCCTGCCGGTGGAGGGGCTGCAGTTCCACCCGGAGAGCATCACTACCACCGGTGGGATGCGGCTGCTGGAGAACTTCCTGGCGGCTGGGGCCCGCTCCTGAGAACAGATTCCGGACAGCCGGTCAGGCGCAGCTGCGGCGGCGCCCGGCCGGCTGTTCGGCGCAGGCCTCGCCGAGGATGCGCAGGACCTCCGTGACCGCCGAGCGCGGGAGGTTGGAGTAGCCGAGCACCAGGGCCGGGGCGTCCGGGCGCGGGCGGTGGTGGAACAGCCGCCCGCCCTGGACCAGTACCGAGCGGCGCAGCGCGGCCGCCACCAAGCGGGCCTCGTCCACGTGGTCGGGCAGGCGCAGGTAGGCATGCAGTCCCATGGCGGTGCCCAGGATCCGGGTGCCGGGCAGGAAGCGCTGGACGGCGAGTTCGAGGCTCTCGCGGCGGCCGCGCAGGTGAGCACGCTGGGCGCGCAGGTGGCGGTCGAACAGTCCGGAGCGCATCAGTTCGGCGAGAGCGAGCTGGGTGAGCACGTCGGAGCCGAGGTCCCGCCGGGAGCGGACCCGTTCCAACGGGGCGAGCAGGCGGCGGGGCACGGCGAGCCAGCCCAGCCGCAGGCCGGGGGCCAGGGATTTGCTGGCCGTGCCGCCGTAGAGGGTGCGTTCGGGTAGCAGGCGTTGCAGGGCGGGGACCCGCACGCCGCGGGCGAGCCAGAGGTCGCCGTCGTAGTCGTCCTCGATGACCCAGCCGTCGACGTCCCTGGCCCATCGGGCCAGCGACTCGCGGCGTTCGGCGGTGAGCGCCGCGCCGGTGGGGAACTGGTGGGCGGGGGTGACCAGGACTGCCCGTAGCCCGGAGCGGTACAGCGCGGCCACGTCGATGCCGTCGCCGTCCACCGGGACGGCGTGCGGGCGCAGCCCGGTCTCACGGACGAACTGGCGCTGGCGCAGGTGGCAGGGGTCCTCCATGCCGAGCGCGTCGATGCCCAACTCCGGCAGGACGGCGCAGACCAGGCCGAGCGCGTGGGCGAAACCGGACACCACCACGACCTGTTCGGGCGTGGTGTGCACGCCGTGGACCCGGCCGAGGTAGCCGGCCAGTTCGGCGCGCAGTTCGGGCACCCCGGAGGGCGAGGGGTAGCCGAGGTCGCGCCGGGAGGCGCCACGCACGGCGTTCTGGTAGCAAGCCAGCCATTCGCGCTGCGGGAAGCTCGGCAGGCCGGCGGTGCCGGTGCGCAGGTCCCAGCGCACCGGTGGGGCGGGGTCCTCGCGCAGCAGGGTGGGCGGGGGCGAGGCGGCGGTGGGGCGAGCGGCCACCCGGGTGCCGGAGCCGGGCGTGGCCTCCAGGTAGCCCTCGGCCATCAGTTGCCCGTAGGCCTCCACCACGACGCTGCGCGAGACGCCGAGGTCCTCGGCAAGCTGGCGGCTGGAGGGCAGTCTCGTGCCGGGCAGCAGGACCGCCTCGGTGATCTCGCGCCGCAGTGTGCCCTGGATCTGGGCAGTGAGTGAGGGTCCGGCTTTCCGTGAGACCTCGATCAGCGTGTGCCAAGTCATCGGTACTCCCTTTGGGGAATTGTCGTGGAAAAGCGGTCCGAGGGAGCAGCGGTCAATTGGTCTGGTGGCACGCGGATTTCCGACGGAAGAATTCCCGATGCGGGGCCGAACGGCCCGGCAGACGAAACCGGAATCCGATATCAGGTGAGGAACTCATGGTGGGAATCAATCAGAGGACGTGGCCGGGGCTGCTGACCGCGCTGCTGGCCGGGACCGATCTGGATGCCGCCGACACCTCGTGGGCGATGGACCGGGTGATGCGCGGCCAGACGGGCCCGGCGCAGCTGGCCGGCTTCCTGGTGGCGCTGCGGGCCAAGGGCGAGACCGCGCGAGAGCTGGCCGGACTGGTCGCCTGCGCGCGCAGCCACGCGGTGGCGCTGAGCGTACCGGGGCCTGTCGTGGACATCGTGGGCACCGGCGGGGACGGGGCGCGTACGGTGAACGTGTCCACCATGTCGGCGATCGTGGCTGCGGCGGCCGGGGCACGGGTGGTCAAGCACGGCAACCGTTCGGCGTCCTCCGCGTCGGGTTCGGCCGATGTGCTGGAGCAGCTCGGCGTGGGCCTGGAGTCCTCGCCCGAGGAGGTGGTGCGCTCGGTGCGGGAGGTGGGCATCGGTTTCTGCTTCGCCCCGGCGTTCAATCCGGCGTTCCGCCACGCCTCGGCCGTGCGGCGGGAGTTGGCGGTGCCGACGGTGTTCAATGCGCTGGGCCCGCTGACCAATCCGGCCGACCCGGGCGCGCTGGCGGTCGGGGTCGCGGACCCCCGGCTGGGGCCGCTGATCGCGGAGTTCCTGGCCGAGCGGGGGGTGAGCGCGCTGGTGTTCCGGGGGGACGACGGCCTGGACGAGCTGACCGTCACCGGCTCCTCCACGATCTGGTCGACGCACGGCGGACAGGTCGAGTGCGAGCGCCTGGACCCGCGTCGGCTGGGAATCGCGCTCGCGGATCGCGGCGCGCTGCGCGGCGGCGACGCGGCGCACAACGCCGCTGTAGCACGCTCGGTGCTGGGCGGCGAGCGCGGTCCGGTGCGCGACGCGGTCCTGCTGTCCGCGGCGGCCGGGCTGGCCGCCCTGGAGCCGTCGCACCAGCCGGTCGCCGACCGCTTGGCGGCTACGCTGGCGCGGGCCGCCGAAGTGGTCGACTCGGGGGCCGCTGCGGCCCTGCTGGATCACTGGGTGACCGTCAGTGCGCCGCGGACGACGGTGTCCTGATCGCGGCGCCGTCCACGGGCCGGGCGGTGCGGCGGATGCGCTCCAGGGCCGCGCACACCCCGGCCCGCACGGCCTGCCCGGCCCGTTCGTGGATACCCACTCCCCACACCGGGCGGCCGTCCACCAGAAGTTCGCAGCAAGCGACGACCGCCTGGGTGCGGCCGCCTGCCTTGTGGAGGTCCAGGTGCCCGAGCCGAGCGGTGCCGCCGGCGGCGGCGAGCAGCGAGCGGGCCTGTTCGGCCCACTCCCCCTCAGCCGTCGGCCCGTCCTCGTCGAAGCGGTCCGTCACGGTCGCCGATTCGGCCTCGTCGGGCGCCTGGCCGGGCGCGACATAGGTCTTCTCGAAGGTGCGCCAGAGCTCGGCGGAGTCGACCTCACCCCCGATCTGCTCGCAGACGCGCTGCATGACGGTGGCGAAGTCGATCTGCAGCCGGCGCGGCAGGTCGATGCCGTACTCACGGCGCATCAGGTGAGCGACGCCGCCCTTGCCGGACTGGGTGTTGATCCGGATCAGCGCCTGGTAGTCGCGCCCGATGTCCCGCGGGTCGACAGGCAGGTAGGGCACCTGCCAGGGCTCGTCAGGGTCGCCGGTACGGGCGGCCAAGCCCTTGCTGATGGCGTCCTGGTGGGCGCCGGCGAAGGAGGTGTAGACGAAGTCGCCCGCCCAGGGCTGGCGCACCGGAACGGGCAGCCGGTTGACGTCCTCCACCACGCGGCGGATGCCGTCGAGGTCGCGCAGGTCGAGCATCGGGTCGACGCCCTGGGAGAAGAGGTTCATGGCGAGCGTCACCAGGCAGACGTTGCCGGAGCGTTCGCCGTTGCCGAACAGGGTGCCCTCGACCCGGTCGGCGCCGGCGAGGACGGCCAGTTCGGCGGCCGCCACCCCGCTGCCGCGGTCGTTGTGGGGGTGGACGGACAGCAGGGTACGCTCGCGGTGCGCCAGGTTGCGGTGCATGTACTCGATGCGGTCGGCGAACTCGTGCGGCGGGAAGACCTCGACGGTGGCCGGCAGGTTGACGCGCAGGGTGTGGTCGGCCCGGGGCGCCCAGAAGTCCAGGACGGCGTTGCACAGTTCGAGCGCGTACTCGGGCTCGGTCTGGGTCCAGGACTCCGGGGCGTACTGGAGGTAGAGCTCGGTGCCGGGCAGCGAATCCTGCAGGCGCAGCGCCTCCTGGGCGCCGCGCAGGGCGAGGTCCAGGGTCTCCTGGCGGTCCATCCGCAACACGAGCCGGCGCTGCAGTTCGGAGGTCGGGTTGAAGACCTGCAGCACGGCCCGGCGGGCGCCGCGCAGCGAGTCCACGGTGCGTTCCAGGAAGCCGTCCCGGATCGGTGCCATGACCTGGACGACCACGTCCTGGGGGATCGCGCCGGTCTCGATGATCCGGCGCACGAAGTCGTGGTCGTCCCGGGAGGCGGTCGGGTAGCCGACCTCGATCTCTTTGAAGCCCAGGGCGACCAGCAGGTCGAACATGCGCTGCTTGCGGTCCACCCCCATGGGGTCGATCAGGGCCTGGTTGCCGTCGCGCAGGTCGACGCTGCACCACAGCGGGGCGCGGTCGAGGGTGCGATCGGGCCAGGTGCGGCCGGTGAGGCCGATCGGTCGGTAGGGGCGGTACTTGTGCACCGGCATCGGGCTGGGGAGCTGGCGCCCGCAGTCGGATCTGCCGGTGCTTCCTGTGCCGTGCATGCTTTGCGTCATCGTCATCTCCACTGTCACCACGCGACCTCAGGGCAGAGGGAAGCGCCGCGACCGATGGCGGAACGGTCGCGACGCTTCCGGTCAGTTGGAGCTGGCCCGGCCGGCGGCCGGGCGCCGACCGGGACGGCGGCGCTCAGCCGCGGGGCCTTAGTTCGAGCGTGCAGCACTTGACGCTGCCGCCCGCCTTGAGGAGTTCGGTCAGGTCGACGCCGATCGGCTCGAAGCCGCGCTCGCGCAGCTGCCCGGCCAAGCCGGTGGCGGCCTCGGGCAACACGACGTGCCGACCGTCGCTGATCGCGTTGAGGCCGAACACGGCCGCGTCGGCGGGCTCGGCGAGCAGGGCGTCGGGGTAGAGGCGGCGCAGCACGGCGAGGCTTCCGGCGGAGAAGGCGGCCGGGTTGTACATGATCTCGTCGCCGTCGAGCACGGCCAGGGCGGTGTCCAGGTGGTAGAAGCGCGGGTCGACCAGTTCCAGGCCGACGACGGGGCGGCCGAAGAACTCCTGGGCCTCGGCGTGGCCCTCCAGGGTGCTGCGGAAGCCCCAGCCGGCGAGCACGTGGCTGTCGGTGACGAGGAAGTCGCCCTCGCCCTCGTTGACGTACTGCGGCTCGTGCAGCTCGGTGTAGCCGCGCGCGCGGAACCAGTCCAGGTAGGCGGGGCCCTCGGCGACCCGCTCCTGGTGGCGGAAGCGTGCGCCGAACACCTTGCCGTCGACCACGGTGGCGCCGTTGGCGGCGTACACCATGTCGGGCAGGCCGGGGATCGGCTCGATCAGCTCGATGGTGTGCCCGAGCTCCAGGAAGAGATCGTGCAGCCGCTCCCACTGGGCGACGGCGAGCGAGGTGTCGGTCGGCTTGGCGGGTTGCATCCACGGGTTGATGGAGTAGCTGACGTCGTAGTGGGTCGGGCGGCACATCAGGAAGTTCCGGGGGCGGGCGTGTCGGGTGACGGCACCGCGGGGCGCGGCTGCGTTCATCGGTGACTCCTCGGTTGGGTGGCAGACCAGGTGCCGTAGCGTCGGCTTCCGTACAACAGCGGGTCGTCGTCTGCGAGTCGGATTACTTGGATGACCTCGCCGAAGACCATCCGCCGCTCCCCGACCACCACGATCTGGGTGATGCGGCAGTCGGCGACGGCGTGCGCGGCCTCGGTGAGGTGGGGGCCGGCGGCGTACTCGGGCATGCTCCACTCGGTGGAGTCGAAGCGGTCCGGGGCGCCGGAGGCGAACAGCTCGGCGGCCGAACGGCCCTGGGCATGCAGCAGGTTGACGGTGAAGGCGTCCGATTCCAGGGCCGCCCGCAGGGTCGGACTCTCGGCCCGCATGCCGACGGCCAGGGTGGGCGGGTCCACGCTGACGCTGCACAGCGCCGAACAGGTCATGCCCCAGGGGCGGCCGTCGCGGTCGACCGCGGTGACGATGGCGACCCCGGTCGGGAAGCCGGCCATCAGCGACCGGAACTCCTCGGGCGAACTCGGCGGGGCGGTACGGATGGTGTCAGGGTTTGCGACGACTTCCATGAGACTCACCGCTCGACTTGTTGGAGGATCGGTTCGGCGGCCACCGGCGCACGGGTCCCGATCCGGTCGGCCAGCCACAGCAGTGGCCCGCTCAGCCCCGTGGTGATCAGCGCCATGATCACGAGCGCGACGTAGAGCGCCGGCGGCAGGAGGCCCGCGCTGTACCCGATCTGCAGGATCACGATCTCGGTGAGACCGCGGGTGTTCATGAGCGCGGCCAGCTTGAACGAGGAGATCGGCGGCTGGTCGCCGGCCCGGGCACCGAGGTAGCTGCCCACGAGCTTTCCGGCCAGCGCGAGGGCGGTGGCGACGATGGTGGCCGACCAGGAGAACGCTCCGCCGGGGGCGGCCGCCAGGGTGGTCCCGGCGGTCAGGAACAGCACCGGCAGCAGGCCGCGGCCCAGCTTGCCGAGCAGGTCGGCCGACCTGGTCCAGGGGCCGAGGCCGCCGTCCGGCGGCAGCGCCAGGCCGACCATGACGGCTCCGAACACGTCGCTCAGGCCCAGGTCCTGGGTCAGCCGGGCGGCGCCGAGGGCGAGCAGGCCCACCGCCAGCACCGCCGCCCTCGGGTAGCCGCAGGCCGCCCGGTCCACCGCCGGGGTGCCGGCCAGGCGGCGCAGGGCAAGCGCGGCCATCGCCCCGCCCAGTACCACCAGGATGGCGCGCAGCGGGCCGTCGCCACCCTTGTGCAGGCCGATCGCCAGGGTGAGCAGGACCCAGGTGACGGCGTCGATGAGGACGGCGGAGGCCATCGAGAGCCGGCCCTCCTCGGTGTGCTCCATGCCGCGGTCGCGCAGGATGCCGGCGAGCACCGGCACGGCGGTGACCGCCAGTGCGATCGCGAGCATCAACACGAAGGCGGGTGTGCCGGAGTCCCCGCGCAGGTGCGGGCCTCCCCCGCCGGCGATGATCCAGGCCGCGAGCAGGGCGCCGGCGCCCATCGGGACCAGGATCGACCCGGCCGACAGCCAGGCCAGCGCCCGTCTGGGCAGGCGGTGGCCGCCGCCGCGGATCTCGTGGGCGGCGCCGACCAGGAACAGGCAGAGGCCGAGGTGCCCGAGTTCCTTGAACAGGTCCCAGCCGGGCGACTGGGTGCCCCAGTGCACCCGGGAGCTCAGCAGGGCGCCCAGCGCCAGACAGGCCGCGATCTCCCCGACCACGGCCGGCTGGCCCAGCGCCTTGGCCGCCCGACGGCCCAGCAGGGCGCCGGGGACCAGCACGAGGGCCACCAGGGCCGGCTCGATGAACGTACTCGCCAACACGAATGCTCTCCCTGTCTCCACGGACGGTCAGTGCCGCTGGGCGAGGTACTCGTACTGGCTGGGCAGGCGCCTGACGAGATCCTGCGCCTGGTCCTTGAGCTGCTGGAACTCCTTGGCGGCGGCGGTGGAGTCCATCAGCGACATCGCCGGGACGGCCTTGATCGGGATGCCGCCAAGGCCGAGCAGCATGGCGAGGTAGGAGTACGCCTCGAAGCCGTGGTAGTGCGGGTAGATGGTGTCGCTGGTCGGCGGCTTGACCTGCCACTGCTCCAGCCGCTCGGCCAGGCCGTCGGGGATGACGCGGGTCTTGGCGTCGCGCCAGTAGGCGTTGTCGTCGCGGGCCGCGCCCTTGTAGTGCAGGACCAGGAACTCGCGGACGCCGTCGAGGGTGTGGGCCATCGCGCTGTTGTAGGACTTGCGCAGCTGCGGGTCCCAGTCGGCGTTCGGGAAGTGCTTGACCAGCTGCTCGATGCCTCGCTGGATGAAGAAGATGCCGGTGGACTCCAGCGGCTCGACGAAGCCGCTGGACAGGCCGATCGCCACGCAGTTGTTGACCCAGGCGTTGCGGGTGCGCCCGACCCGCATCTT
This sequence comes from Kitasatospora sp. NPDC034035, assembly GCF_055575755.1. NCBI lineage: Bacteria > Bacillati > Actinomycetota > Actinomycetes > Kitasatosporales > Streptomycetaceae > Kitasatospora > Kitasatospora sp. NPDC034035. The sequence continues at coordinate 179,966 of NZ_JBVISA010000019.1, forward strand.
GATGTGGTTGGCCTCCAGGTCCTCGGCGTCGGGGCCGACGAACTCGCGCAGGGTGCGCTCGGCCTCCTCGGGGGTGGTGTAGTCGGAGGCGTAGACGTAGCCGGTGCCCAGGCGGCCGAACAGCGGGATGCTCCAGATCCAGCCGGCCTCCTGGGCGGTGGCGGTGGTGGCCGGGCGCAGGCCGCGCTTGGCCATGTCCACCGGCACGCGCAGGGCGACGGCGCGGTCGTTGGGCAGGGTGTCCTGGTAGGAGATGAACGGCTCTTCGAGGGCCTGGTTGATCAGCAGGCCGCGGAAGCCGGAGCAGTCGATGAACAGGTCGCCGGACAGGTCGCCGTGCTCGCGGGTGCGCAGGTGGCTGATCCAGCCGCGGTCGTCACGGACGACCTCCAGCACGTCGTCCTCGATATGAACGGCGCCGCGCTCGATGGCGTACTCGGAGAGGAAGTCGGCGAGCAGCGAGGCGTCGAACTGGTAGGCGTAGGGGAACTGGGTGGCCTGCTCGGACAGCGTGGTGCGCGAGGCGTTGCCGTCCTTGGGGCGCTCGACGAACTCCTGCTCGAACAGGGTGCCGTCCAGGTAGCGGGGGGAGCGCTCGTTGTCGCAGATCGAGGTCATCAGGAAGGTGTCCTGGTCGAACCGGTCACTGGGCCGGTCCTTGAGCCACCAGTCGGTGAGCGGGAAGCCGTCGACGACCCGCAGCCGCTCGAAGGGGTGGTAGAAGTAGTGGCCCTTGCGCCGCCAGTTCTCGAACCTGATGCCGAGCTTGTAGGTGGCGTTGGTGCGCGGCATCCACTCCTCCTCGGGCAGGCCGAGGTAGTCGAAGAAGTGCCGCACGGTGCTGAAGGTCGCCTCGCCGACGCCGATGGTCTTGATCCGCTTGGACTCGACCAGGGTGACCGAGACGTTCGGGCCGAAGGTGGCGCGCAGGTACGCGGCGGTCATCCATCCGGACGTCCCGCCACCGACTATGACGATCTTGTTGGGCATGGGTACTCCTTGGCTGTCGTTGTGAAGGGATGGGGCGGCGGTCAGGCGAGCGGGACGTCGTGCATCCAGCCGTGCGCATCGGGCGCGGTGCCCTGCTGGACGGAGGTCAGCAGTTCGGCGAGGCGGGCGGTGAGCGGGCCGGTGCGGCCGTCGCCGATGACCCAGGAGCCGTCGGCGGTGGCGACCTCGTTGACCGGGCTGACCCGGGCCGCGGTGCCGCAGGCGAACACCTCGGTGATCTCGCCGGAGACGCAGCCGGCGCGCCAGGCGTCCAGGCTGAGCGGCTCCTCGGCGGCCGGGATGCCCAGGTCGGCGGCGAGGTCCAGCAGGGAGGCCCGGGTGACGCCGGGCAGCAGGGTGCCGGTGAGCGGCGGGGTGGTCAGCCGGGTGCCGGCGCCGGAGCCGTGGACGAAGAAGAGGTTCATCCCGCCCATCTCCTCCACCCAGCGGTGCTCCGCCGAGTCGAGCCAGACCACCTGGTCGCAGCCCTTGGCCTTGGCCTGTTCCTGGGCCAGCAGGCTGCCCGCGTAATTGCCGGCGCACTTGGCCGCGCCGGTGCCGCCGGCCGCGGCGCGGGAGAACTCCTCGGTGACCCAGACCCGCACCGGCTTCTGGTCCCGGCCGAAGTAGGCCTCGGTGACGAAGGCCATCAGCAGGAAGCGGTACTGCCGGGCGGGGCGCAGCGCGAGGGTGCGCTCGCTGCCGTAGAGCAGCGGACGCAGGTAGAGGCTCATCTCGGGGTCGTCGGGCAGCCAGTCCTGGTCCTGGCGGGTCAGCTCGTCGAGGGCGGCGACGAAGAGGTCCTGCGGCATCTCGGGCATCATCAGCCGCCGGGCGGAGTCCTGGAAGCGGCGGGCGTGGGCCTCGGGGCGGAAGATGCGGATCGCCCCATCGGGTGCCCTGAAGGCCTTGACGCCTTCGAAGACGACCTGCCCGTAGTGCAGGCCGACCATCGCCGGGTCCATCAGCAGTGGTTCGTAGGGCTGCAGTTGGGCGCTGTGCCAGCCCTGTTCGGCGTCCCACTCGACGGAGACCAGGTGTTCGGTCAGGGCCGAGCCGAAGGCGGCGGAGCGGGTGCGCTCGAGCCGTTCGGCGACGGGCAGCGGGTGCTCCAGGGGTTTTCTCTCGATGCGCGGGGACACTCGGCCTCCTGTGGACGGTCTTCGGGTGGGGCCGGCCCCGGCCGGGTGCGGCCGGCCGGGGCGGGGTCGGGCCGAGGGGCCCGGCTGGAAGGGCCCGCAAGGGAAGGGCCCGGATGGTGGGGGTCAGACCAGCGGGGCGAAGAAGAAGGTGTCCCGGCGCTGGAAGAGGCCCTCGGGGGTGAGCGTGAAGAAGTCGGCGAACTCCAGGGAGACGTCCTTGCCGTCCTTGAGCCGCCCCTCGAAGACCCCGGAGACGGTCACCCGGTCGTCCTGGGCGGTGAGCGAGGTGATGGTGTGCCGGCCGGACTCGATCACCCGCTGCCCGGTGTAGAAGGCCCGCAGGCCGTCGTGGCCGCGCATCGGGTCGTAGCCGGGGCGCCGGTAGACCGCGTCCGGGGCGAACAGGGCGATCAGGCCCTCCACGTCCTGGGCGTCCACCAGCTCGTAGTAGGTGCGCACCTGCTCGGTGCCTGCCGTCCGTTCAGTGCTCATGCGTCACCGTGTCCGTTCCCGGCCATCGCGACCAGCGTCGTGCGCTTGCCCGTGTACGGCCGGCGGCCGTGCGAGACCAGCAGGTTGTTGACCATCAGGAGGTCGCCCTCGACCCACGGGAAGGCGTAGGCGCTGTCCTCGAAGGCCTGGCGGACCAGGTCCAGCTCCTCGTCCGGAATGGGCGTGCCGTCGCCGTAGTAGGCGCCGCGCGGCATGTCCTCGGGGTCGAACATCTCCTCCAGCGCCTCGCGGGTCTCCTTGGGCAGGTTGGAGGAGTGGAAGAGGTGGGCCTGGTTGAACCAGGACTCCTCGCCGGTGCGCGGGTCGGTGATCAGCGCGGGTCGGCGGTGGCGGGTGCGCAGGCCGTCCTCCGTCCAGGTCCACTCGATGCCGTGCGAGCGGCAGTACTCCTCGACCTTGGCGCGGTCCTCGGTCTGGTAGGACTCCTGCCAGGTCAGGCCCATGCCCTCGCGGTAGGCGCGGGTGTACAGGACGCCCTTGGCGCGGAAGCGGCCCACCAGGGAGGCGGGCAGGCGCCGGGCCACCGCGCGGCTGTCGGCGAGCGGGGTCTCGCCGCCGGTCTCAGCGGCCACGGTGCTGGCGAAGAACAGCCAGAGCGGGTAGCCGTCGGAGTATGCGCTCTCGTTGTGCTGGACGATGGTCTGCGCCGCCGGGTACTCCGTCGAGGTGTACACGTTGCCGCTGACCTGCGTGCGCGGCGTGGACCGCTCGTTGTAGGTGAGCAGTTCGCCGCCGATGCGGCCGGCCACCTCGTTGAGCAGGGCGGCCTCGTGCACGACCCCGCGGACCAGGACCGCGCCGTACGTCGCGAGCGCGTCCATCAGGTGCGGGCGGTGCTCGGTCGCCCACTGGGCGATGTCCAGTCCGCCCGCGGCCGGGCGGTAGACCACCACGGCCGTGTCTGCGTTGCCCTCGACCCGGCCGGTACAGGGGCCGAGCACCGCCGACTCCGGCGGCAGCGTCCCGTTCATGTTGTCTCCTCCACGCGTGGTACGGCCGGGCGGGTCAGGCCCCCATGGCCTCGATCAGGCTCTTCGGGCGCATGTCGGTCCAGTTCTTCTCGACGAATTCCAGGCATTCCTGGCGGGCGGCCGGACCGAATTCCCGGTGCCAGCCGCCGGGAACCTCGGCGAAGGTCGGCCAGAGCGAGTGCTGGCCCTCGTCGTTGACCAGCACCAGGTATTCGGAATCGTCGTTCTCGAACGGGTTGGACATGGTTCTCCCCTTTGTCGCATTCGGTGGTCGGGATTTCCGCCGGGCAGGCTTTTTCGCACCCGCTGGAACCGGCGGTTTTTGAACCGCGGTCTGAAACTAGCGGGCGGGATTCAGCAGGTCACGCAGCTCGGCCAGGAAGCTCTCGGCCAGTTTCGCGATGGTCTCCGCGCGGTGCAGTTCGGTCGAGTACCGCCAGGTGACCGTGAACCGGTTCCCGTTCACCGCGGCGGCGATGTCGATCAGGTGCGGGCGCCGGCCGCGCTCGCTCTGCTGGTCGGCGATCGGCAGCACGGCCCTGAACGGGCCGTCCTGCCGCCCCCCACCAGGTGTTTCCTCGAACCGCCCGAGGTAGTTGAAGATCACCTCGGGCGACGCCCCGGCGGCCGGGTCGCCGGCCTCGGAGTACCGGGCGAGCGCTCCGCGGCCGATGCCGCGCCCCGGGACGGCCCGCAGCAGGCTCGCCGCGGCCCGCACCCGGGCCTTCGGGTCGGCCGTGGCCGGCGCCGGCAGCCGGACCGGGTAGATGGTGGTGAACCAGCCGACGGTGCGCGCGACGTCGCAGCCGTCGAGTTCGCTGTCGCGGCCGTGCCCCTCCAGATCGACCAGGATTCCGGAGCCCCCGGACCAGCCGGTCAGGGCCGCCCCGAGCGCCGCCACCAGAATTTCCTCGGTGCGCGCCCGGTATTGGCCCGGGGCGGTCCGCAGGAGTTTCGCGGTCTCCGCCTCGTCCAATTCGGCCGAAATATCCGCCTCCGACGATACCGTATTACCACCGGCGTGATCCAGGGGTATTGCCGGGGATTCTCCGGCGGCGATTTGCGCCCAGTACGGGCGCTCGTCCTCCAGCGCCCCGCCCGCGACGTGCTCGCGCAGCGCGCTCACCCAGCCGGTGTAGGAGGTGGCGACCGGCTCCAGGTGGACGGGCTCGCCCGCCACCGCCTGCCGGTAGGCGCTCGCCAGGTCGTCCAGCAGGACCCGCCAGGACACCGCGTCCACCACCAGGTGGTGCGCGATCAGCAGCAGCCGGGACGGGCGGGACGGGCCGCCGTCCAGGTGCACCGCCCGGAAGACCGGGCCGGCCGTCAGGTCCAGTGAGCGCTGCGCGGCCCTGACCCGGGCGGCCTCCTCGGCCGCCAGGGCGTCCGCCGGCACCGCCGACAGGTCCACCCGCTCCAGCGGCGCCGCCTGCTCCGGGGCCACCGGCTGCTGGCGCCGCTCGGCCCCGTCGCCGGTGAAGCGCATCCGCAGTGCCTCGTGGTGCGCCGTCAGACCGGCCACCGCCGCCGCGAGCGCCTCGGGCCGCACGTCCTCGGCCAGTTCCAGCTGGACGGACATGTTGTAGTGGCCGGGCTCCTCGCGGTAGCGCTCGAAGAACCACTGCTGGACCGGGGCCAGCGGCGCCGGGCCGGTGGCGGGGGCCGGCGCCGCGGCGGATCCGGCCGGCTGCTCGGGCGACTTCTCGGCCAGCAGCTGGGCCAGGGCGCGGACGCTGCCGCCCCTGAAGACGTCCTTCGAGCTGACCGTCAGCCCGGCCCGGCGCAGCCGGGCGACCAGCTGGATGCTCAGGATCGAGTCGCCGCCGAGGTCGAAGAAGCTGTCCGTCACGCCGACCCGCTCCAGGCCGAGCAGGTCGGCGAAGACGCCGGCGATCAGCCGCTCGGCCTCGTCCCGCGGGCTCTCGGCGGCCGGCTCGGGGGCGGTGGCGGACGGGTCGGGCAGGGCCCGGCGGTCCACCTTGCCGTTGACGGTCAGCGGCAGCTCGGGCAGCACCGTGAACAGCGCCGGGACCATGTAGTCAGGCAGTACCGCGGCCGCGAACTCGCGCAGCGCCTCCACGGCCGGCTCGCTCTCGCCCGGGCGGGGCGCGGCGTAGGCGGCCAGGCGCAGCCCGCCCGGCCCGTCGACGGCGACCACCGAGACCTGACCGACCCCGGGCGCTGCGGTCAACGCCGCTTCCACCTCGCCCAGTTCGATCCGGTGGGCGCGGATCTTGACCTGGTCGTCGGTGCGGCCCAGGTATTCCAGGACGCCGTCGCGGTCGCGGCGCACCAGGTCGCCGGTGCGGTACATCCGCGCGCCGGGCGCGCCGTGGGGGTCGGCGACGAAGCGCTCCGCGCTCAGGCCCGGACGGCCGAGGTAGCCGCGGGCCAACTGGGCGCCGGCGACGTACAGTTCACCGGCCACGCTGGTGGGCACCGGGCGCAGCAGGGCGTCCAGCACGTAGGCGCGCATGTTCCACAGCGGGGTGCCGATGGCGACGGCGCCGTCCTGGTCGGCCTCGCCGGGTGCCAGGCGGTGGACGACGCAGCCGACGGTGGCCTCGGTGGGACCGTACTCGTTGACGACGGCGGCGCCCGGGTGCTTGGCCCGCCAGTGGGCCAGTGTGGTGCCGAGCAGCTGCTCACCGCCGACCACCAGGTCGCCCTCGGGGAGCACGCCCTCGGGCAGGGCCTCCAGCAGCGGGAGGTGGCTGGGGGTGGCCTTGACGAAGGTGGGCACCGGGCGCCGGCCCTGCCAGCGCTTCGGGTCGAGTTCGTCGAGGTCGCCGACGTAGAGGGTGCCGCCGAAGGCGAGCGGGGCGAACAGGGTGGTGACGGTGAGGTCGAAGGAGACTGAGGAGTGCAGCAGGGCGCCGCCCCGGATGCCCGGGTAGGTGTGGTCGCACCAGTACAGGTAGTTCACCAGGCCGGTGTGCGGCACCACGACGCCCTTGGGGGTGCCGGTGGAGCCCGAGGTGTAGATGACGTAGGCCGGGTGCTGCGGGAGCAGCGGCCCGCCGCGCTCGGTGTCGGTGAGGTTGTCGGCCGCGTGGGCGGCCAGAGCCTCTCGGACCTCGGGCGCGTCCAGCGCCAGGTGCGCCGTGCCGGGTGCGAGTTCGGCCGGGAGGGCGTCGTCGGTGGCGGTGATCAGGCAGACGGGTCGGGCGTCGCGCAGCAGGGTGGCGATCCGCTCGGCCGGGTACTGCGGGTCCACCGGCAGGTAGGCGGCGCCGGCCTTGTGCACGGCGTACAGGGCGGTGAGCAGGGCGGCCGTGCGGGGCATCGCGACGGCCACCACGGTCTCCGGGCCGGCGCCGAGCGTGCGCAGGTGCCGGGCCAGGCGGTTGGCGCGGGCGTTGAGTTCGGCGTAGCTCAGCTCGTCGTCGTCGGCCGCGACGGCGAGGGCGTCGGGTGTGCGCAGGACCTGGGCCTCGAACAGCTCGGGGGCGGTGCAGGTGGGCAGGGTCCGCTCGGGGCCGGACTGGCGGGCGGTGATCTCCTCCTGCTCGGCCTTGGTGAGCAGCGGCAGTTCGGCCGTGGCGCGGGCGGGTTCGGCGGTGACCCGGCAGGCCAGTTCCTCGAGGTGGCCGACCAGTCGGGCCATGGTCCGCGGGTCGAAGAGGTCGGTGCTGTACTCCAGCGAGCCGCACAGCGCGCCGTCCTCCTCCCAGAAGTTTAGGGTGAGGTCGAAGAGCGAGAAGTCGCGGGCGAACGGCTGCTCGGACAGCTCCAGCCCGTGCATCCGCATCGGCTCGGAGGGCGTGTTCTGGTAGGCCACCAGGGCCTGGACGAGCGGGGAGCGGCTGAGGTCGCGTTCGGTGACGACGGCGTCGACGACCCGCTCGAAGGGCACTTCGGCGTGCGCGAACGCCTCCAGGACGGTGTCGCGCACGGCGCCGAGGTGCTCGGCGAAGGAGCGGGTCTCGTCCACGTCGGTGCGCAGCGCCAGGGTGTTGACGAAGAAGCCGATGAGGCCTTCGACCTCCGCGCGCTCGCGTCCGGAGCTGAGGGTGCCGAGGGTGAGGTCGCGCTGGCCGCTCCAGCGGGAGAGCACCAGCGAGCTGAGGGCGGTGACGGCCATGAACAGGGTCGCGCCGTGCTCCTGCGCGGTGCGGGCCATGCCTTCGGTGGCCCGGGGAGAGAGCCGGAAGGTGTGCAGGGCGCCGGCCGAGGTGCGCACCGGCGGGCGGGGGCGGTCGGTGGGCAGTTCCAGGGCCTGGACGCCGGCCAATTTGGCGGACCAGTAGGACAGTTGCTCGTCCAGGACGGCGCCGGCCAGGTGCTCGCGCTGCCAGAGCGCGAAGTCCGCGTACTGCACCGCCAGGGGCGCGAGGCCGGCCTTGGCCGGCACCTGCTCGGGCTGCGCCGTCGGGTCGCTGTCCAGTGCGGCGCCGTACAGGGCGCCGAGCTCGCCGGAGATGACGCCCATGGACCAGCCGTCGGTGACGATGTGGTGCAGCGTCAGGGCGAGGACGTGTTCGTGCTCGCCCAGGCGCACCAGCAGGGCCCGCAGCAGCGGTCCGGTGCGCAGGTCGAAGGGGCGGGCCACCTCGGCGCGCAGCAGTTCCTCGACCCGGTCGGTGTCGTCGGCGGCGTCGACCACCGGCACCGGTACGGTGAACGGCTCGCCGACGACCTGCACGGCCTCGCCGTCGGCGACGGCGAAGGTGGTGCGCAGCACCTCGTGCCGGACCACCAGCGCGGACAGGGCCAGCGACAGTGCCCCCAGGTCGAGTTCGCCGCTCAGCCGCAGCACTCCGCCGGCGTTGTAGGCGGCGTTGCCGGGCTCGAACTCGTCGAGGAACCAGAGGCGTTGCTGGGCGAAGGACAGCGGCAGTGCCCGGTCGCGGCCGACCGGGACGATGCGGGCGGTGTGCCGGGCCGCGCGGCCCTGGGTCACCAGTTCGGCGAGGCCCTCGATGGTCGGGCGGTCGAAGAGCGAGCGTGCGGAGAGCTCGATCCCGAAGAGCCGGCGCAGCCGGGAGATGACCTTGATGCTCAGGATCGAGTTGCCGCCAAGCTCGAAGAAGTTGTCGGTGACCCCGACCCCGTCGAGCCCGAGCACCTGCACCCAGACGCCGGCCAGTGCCTCCTCGACCGCGTCGCGCGGGGCGATGCGCTCGTGGACGGGGACGACGGAGGGGTCCGGTGCGGGCAGGGCCGCCCGGTCCACCTTGCCGCTGCTGGTCACCGGCAGGGTGTCCAGGGCGACGACGGCGGTGGGCACCATGTAGTCGGGCAGGCTGCGGGCCAGCAGGGCGCGCAGTTCGGCGGTGGCCGGGGCCTGTGCGCCCGGCACGGCCACCACGTAGCCGACCAGCTGCTTGCCGCCGGCGCGGCCGTCCCGGGCCACCACGACGGCCTGCGCGACCGCGGGGTGGGCGGCGAGCGCGGACTCGATCTCGCCCAGTTCGATGCGGAAGCCGCGGACCTTCACCTGGTCGTCGGCGCGGCCAAGGTACTCCAGCACCCCGTCGGCGTTCCAGCGCACCAGGTCTCCGGTGCGGTACATGCGCTCGCCGGGGGCGCCGTAGGGGTCGGCGACGAAGCGCTCGGCGCTCAGGCCCGGACGGCGCAGGTAGCCGCGGGCCAGCGAGGGCCCGGTCAGGTGGAGTTCGCCGGCCACGCCGACCGGCACCGGCCGCAGCCGGCGGTCCAGGACGCGCACACCGGTGTTGTGCACCGGGCGCCCGACGACCGGGCGCGGAGACTGCTCCAGCCGGCACCACACGGTGTCCACGGTCGCCTCGGTGGGGCCGTAGAAGTTGTAGCCGGTGGTGTCGGCGGCCTCGCGCAGTTCGCGCCAGAGCGTCTCGCCGACGCCTTCGCCGCCCAGCATCAGGATCGCCGGGCGGTGCCGCGGGTCGGTCAGGAGCCCGGCGGCCAGGACCTGCTCGGCGTAGGTGGGGGTCAGGTCGAGCAGGTCGACGCGTTCGGTGGCCACGTACTCGACGATCGCCTCGGGGTCGCGCCGGGTCTCGTCGTCGATCAGGTGCAGCTCGTGGCCGGCGACCATCCAGAGCATGCCCTCCCACGAGGTGTCGAAGGAGAACACGGCGGTCAGCGCGGCCCGCATGGTGCGCCCGCCCGCGCGGGCCTGCTCGGGCCGGATGAACTCGTCGTGGTGGTTGCGGTACAGGTTGAGCAGGCCCTGATGGGTGGTCAGAACGCCCTTGGGGCGGCCGGTGGAGCCGGAGGTGTAGATCAGGTAGGCGGGGTTGGCCGGGTGCAGCGGGCGCAGCCGGTCGGCGTCGGTGGGCGCGGTGGCGGGCTGTGCGGCGACGGCCGCCCGCACTGTGGGGTCGGTGAGGTCCAGTGCGGTGCGCCCGGCCGGGGCGAGGGCTGCGCCGGCCGTCAGCACCAGGGCCGGGGCGGCGTCGTCGAGCATGAAGTCGATGCGCTCGGGGGGCAGTTCGAGGTCCACCGGGACGTAGGCGCCGCCGGCCTTGAGGACCGCGAGGACGGCCACCACCATGTCCTCGGTGCGCGGCAGGGCGAGGGCCACCAGTGCCTCGGGGCCCACTGCGTGGCCGATCAGGTGGTGCGCCAGGCGGTTGGCCCGGGCCTCCAGTTCGGCGAAGTCCAGCCGGGTGCCCGCGCAGACCAGTGCGGTGCGGTGCGGGGTCAGCCGGGCCTGGGCCTCGAACTCCTGGGGCAGGGTGGTGGCCGGGAGCCGGTCGGCGGTGCCGGACCAGGTGCCCAGCAGCAGGTCGAGCTCGGTGTCGGCGAGCATCGACAGCTCGGCCATCGGCCGTTGCGGCTCGGCCGCCAGTCGGCCGGCCAGCAGGCGCAGGTGGCCGCACAGGCGCTCGACGGTGGCGGCGTCGAAGAGGTCCGGGTTGTACTGCACGGCGGCGAGCAGGCCGCCGTCCTGCTCCCAGAAGTCGAGGTCGAGGTCGAAGAGGGACTGCTCGCGGGAGAAGATGAACTCCTCCAGGGTCACTCCGGACAGCCGCAGCTTCTCGGCCGGGGTGTTCTGCAGCGAGACCATGACCTGGGCCAGCGGGGAACGGCTGAGGTCGCGTTCGGTGACGACGGCGTCGACGACCCGCTCGAAGGGCACCTCGGCGTGCGCGAACGCCTCCAGGACGGTCTCCCGGACGGCGCCGAGGTGGTCGGCGAAGGAGCGGGTCTCGTCCACACCGGTGCGCAGGACCAGGGTGTTGACGAAGAAGCCGATCAGGTCCTCGACCTCGGCCCGCTCGCGGCCGGAGACCGAGGTGCCGAGGGCGATGTCCTGCTGGCCCGACCAGCGGGACAGCACCAGGGAGCTGAGCGCGACCAGGCTCATGAACAGCGTGCCGCCCCGTGCCCGGGCCGCGGCCGTCAGGCCGGCCGTCACCTCCGGGTCCAGCCGGCACAGGTACTGGGCGCCGGCCGAGGTGCGCACCGCCGGGCGGGGCCGGTCGGTCGGCAGCTCCAGCGCCTGCACTCCGGCCAGCTTGCCGGACCAGTACGACAGTTGCTCGTCCAGCGCGGCGCCGGCCAGGCGCTCGCGCTGCCACACGGCGAAGTCCGCGTACTGCACGGCCAGCGGCGCGAGGCCCGCCTTCGCCAGGATCTCCTCGGGCTGCGCCGCTGCGGCCTCCAGCGCGGCCCCGTACAGGGCCCCCAGCTCGCGGGCCACGACGCCCATCGACCAGCCGTCGGTGACGATGTGGTGGACCGTCAGGGCGAGGACGTGCTCGTGTTCGTCCAGGCGCACCAGCAGGGCCCGCAGCAGCGGTCCGGTGCGCAGGTCGAAGGGGCGGGCGACCTCGGCCCGCAGCAGTTCCTTGGCCCGGTCGTCGCGGTCCTGCGGGTGGGGGGCGCCGGGCAGGTCCACCACCGGCACCGGCACGGTGAACGGCGCGCCGATCAGCTGCACCGCCTCGCCGTCCACCGCGTCGAAGGTGGTCCGCAGCACCTCGTGCCGCACCACCAGGGCGGACAGCGCCACCGACAGCGCCCGTACGTCCAGCTCTCCGGTGATTCGCAGCGAGCTGCAGGTGTTGTACTCCGCGCTGTCCGGCTCGAACTCGTCCAGGAACCAGAGCCGTTGCTGCGCGAAGGACAGCGGCAGCGCCCGGTCCCGGCCGGCCGGGACGATCCGGCCCGGCCGGTCCTTGCCGCCCCCCTCCGCCAGCCGCGCCCGCATCGCGGCCCGCATGTGCTCCGGCAGCGACTCGATCAGGCGCTCACGTGCCGCGTCCATCGGGTGTCTCCTCTTCGTGTGTGCACGTCGGTTCGAGTTCGGCGGGCCCGCGGGGCCGGCGCACGAGCGTGCGCCGGTCTCGCGGTGGCCGCGCTACGGCTGGTCGGCCTGCTGTTCCAGTGCGGCCAGGAGGGCGGCCTCGACGGCTGTCGCGAGCTCCTCGACCGTGGGGTTTTCGAACAGGGTCCGGGCGGACAGGTCGACGGTGAAGGTCTCCCGGATCCGGGAGATCACCTGGATGCTGAGGATCGAGTCGCCGCCCAGGTCGAAGAAGTTCGCCTCGGCGCTGATCCGCGGCGTCTTGAGCACCTGGGCCCAGATGTCGGCGAGCAGTTCCTCGATGGGTGTGGCGGGGGCCCGGTACTCCTCCTCCGAGCCGCCCGTGGTGCCCGGGGCGGGCAGGGCCCGGCGGTCCACCTTGCCGTTGGGCGTCAGCGGGAACGCCTCCAGCGCCACCAGCGCGCCCGGGACCATGTAGGCGGGCAGCCGGCGGGCCAGGAACTCCCGCAGTTGCGCCTGGTCCGGTGCGGGCGCACCGGCCTCGGGCACCAGGTACGCCACCAGCCACTTGCCGCCCGGGCCGTCCTCGCGGGCCAGCACCATCGCCTGGGCGACGCCCGGGTAGTCGGCCACGGCCGCCTCGATCTCGCCCAGTTCGATCCGCAGGCCGCGGATCTTCACCTGGAAGTCCGTCCGGGAGACGAAGTCCAGGTTGCCGTCCGGAAGCCAGCGCACCAGGTCGCCGGAGCGGTACATCCGCGAGCCGTCGGCGGCGAAGGGGTCGGCGAGGAAGCGTTCGGCCGTGATCCCGGGCCGGTTGACGTACCCGCGTCCGAGGCCCTGGCCCGCGACGTACAGCTCGCCCTCTACGCCCGGGGGCACCGGCCGCAGGGCCGGGTCCAGGACGTACACCCGGGTGCCGCCGATCGGGGTGCCGATCGGCATCGGGCCGTTCCCGGAGTAGTTGCCGTTGACGGTGAACAGCGAGGTGAACACCGTGCCCTCGGTCGGCCCGTAGCCGTTGATCACCCGGATGCCGGGCACCTGCTCGACCACCCGCACGCAGTGGGCCGGCGAGAGGGTGTCACCGCCGGACATCACCAGCCGCAGGCCGCCGAGGGCCTGGACGTCGCTGTCCACGATCTCGTGGAACAGCCCGGCGGTGATCCAGACCACCGACACCCGGTACCCGTGCAGGAACGCGCCCAGCTCGGCGGCCGACATGCTGCGGCTGGGGCTCACTGCGAGCGCCGCGCCGTTCAGCAGGGCGCTCCAGATCTCCAGCGTGCCCGCGTCGAAGGAGATGGTGGCCAGCTGCCCGACCACGTCCTCGGCGGTCAGGGCGAGCTTGGGGTCGTGGGCGACCCGCAGCACGCCCCGGTGCGGCATCACGGCGCCCTTGGGGCGCCCGGTGGAGCCGGAGGTGTAGATCACGTGCGCCAGGCTGTCCGGGTGGACGGGTACCTGCGGATCGGTCTGCGGCCGGCGCTGGACGGCGGCCACCTCCTGCGGGTCGTCCCCGAGCAGCAGCCGGACCTCCCCGGCCGGCAGCGCGCTCGCGCTCGCGGCGTCGGTGATGACCAGCTCGGCGCCGGAGTCGCTCACCATGAAGGCCAGCCGATCGGCGGGGTACTCCGGGTCCAGCGGCACGTAGCCGCCGCCGGCCTTGAGCACCGCGAGCAGGGCGACGAACAGCTCGGTGCGCCGCCCCAGGCACACCCCGACCCGGGAGTCCGGGCGGACCCCGAGCTCGATCAGGCGGTGGGCGAGCCGGTTGGCCCGCACGTCCAGCTCGCCGTACGAGACCTCCTCGTCCCCGACCACCAGGGCGATCCGGCCGGGGTCGCGGCGCACCTGCTCGGCGAAGACCGCGGTGAGCGTGGTGTCCGGCTCGGCCGGCGCCCCGCGACCCCAGTCGTCGAGGACCTGGTGGCGCTGGTCGGCGCCGAGCGGGTCGAGCCCGGCCAGGGTGGTGGAGCCGTCGGCGGCGACGACGCTCTCGGCGTGCCGGACCAGCTGGTCGCGCAGGCCCTCGACGGTGCCCTCGTCGAACATCGCCGGGTCGTACAGCAGGTCGAGGGTGAGCCCGACGCCGGTGTAGGCCGCCAGGTTGAGCGGGTAGTTGGTCGCCTCGACCGCGGTGACCTCGCTGATCCGCAGCCCGCGGCCGGCCGCCGTGTCGGTGTCGACCGGGTAGTTGGCGAAGATCACGAGCGAGTCGAACAGGGCCTGGTCGGTGGGCAGTTCGCTGACGGCCTGGATCCGGGTGAGCGGGAGGTAGTCGAAGCGCCGGGCCTCGACCTGCTCGGCCTGGAGCGCCTGCAGCCACTCCACCACACCCTGGTGCGGGTCCAGATCCACCCGCACCGGAAGGGAGTTGATGAACACGCCGATCATCTCGTCCGCACCCGGCAGCTCCACCGGACGACCCGACGTCGTCGCCCCGAACACCACGTCGCTACGACCCGAGCAGCCCGCCAGCAGCAGCGCCCACAGGCCCTGCACCACCGCGTTCACCGTCAGCCGATGCCGGCGCGCGAACCCGAACACCCGCTCCGACAGCTCCTGCGACAGCCGCACCCCGACCCGGCCGGTCGAACGGGACTGACCCGCCCGCACCACCTGACGGTCGAACGGCAGCGCCACCGGGGACTCGAACCCGGCCAGCACGGAGCGCCAGAACTCCTCCGCCACCCCCGCGTCCCGACCCCGCAGCCAGCCCACCTGCGCCGCCAAACCGCGACCACCGGAGAGCAGCGGCAGCGCCGAACCCGCCGAACGCGCCGCGAAGTCGTCGAACACCAGCGACAGCACCCGCGCCAGACTCCACCCGTCCAACAGGATGTGATGGAACGTCAACAGCACGCGCACCCGGCCCGGCGCCACCGTCACCAACGTCAGCCGCGCCAACGGCACCTGCCGCAGATCCAGCCCCCGCTCACGGTCGGCCGCCACCAGAGCGTCCCAACGCACCGCCTGACCGTCCCCGTCCACCGAGGACCAGTCCAACACCTCCACCGGCAGCACCACACCCCGGCGCACCACCTGCACCGGCTCCGGCACGCCCTCCCACACGACGCCCACCCGCAGCGCCTGCACCTCGTCCACCACCCGCTGCCACGACGCGGCGAACCCACCCACGTCCGACACACCATCGGCGGTGAACATCAACTGCTCGAAGTACGCCGGAGAATCGGCCTCCACCAGCGAGTGGAACAACATGCCACTCTGCATCGGCGACAGCGGCAACACCTCCTCCACCCCCCGGCCGTCTCCGACCACCAGGTCCACACCCGCCTGATCCAGCCCCGACAGCGGGAAGTCCGACGGCGTCAACCCACCCGCCCCCGGCACCCCGCAGTGCGCCACGAACTCCTCCAACGCGGCCACGAAACCCGCAGACAACCTCTCGATCACCGCAACGGAGAACACGCCCTCCTGCCAGCCCCACTCCACCAGCAGCCGACCGTCCACCACCCGGCCCACGACATCCAGGACGTAGGGGTGCGAGTCGAGCGGGCTGGTCTCGCCGTCCTGCAGGAAGCCGGTCGCCAGGAACGGCGAGTCGTCACCGGCGCCGCCCTGGCCGTCGAACTGGCCGAGGTAGTTGAAGCTCACCTGGGCCCGGGCGGAGCCCAACTCCTGTGCGGAGACGCCGAGGTAGCGCAGGGCTCCGTGCCCGATCCCGCGGCCCGGCACCGTACGGACCCGCTCCTTGACCGCCTTGACCAGCACGTCCCAGTCGCCGCCCGCCGGCAGTTCCAACGGGAACACCGAGGTGAACCAGCCCACCGTCCGCGAGACGTCCACGCCCGCGAACAGCTCCTCACGACCATGCCCCTCGACATCCACCAGCACCC